>JAIRNU010000077.1 GCA_031257945.1 Holosporales bacterium | reverse complement strand
TAAAAACAGAGTGAGAATACAATGGTAAAAATATAATTAAAAAAGATGCAGAAGAGTTTTGAAGATGGTAAAAATTAAGCTGGACAGAAGTGGTTACAAAACGTTCCGGGAATTACAGTTTACGGTTTGTTCGCAACAACCTTGTCGAAGATATTTTTCCCAGCAGATAGCGACCGGGCCTTGTTGTGGACCTACCTTGTTTTTGCTTTTGGTTTTTTCTCGAGACCGTTGGGTGGCATCGTATTGGGGTACATTGGCGATAAGTTTGGGCGGCGGACATCTTTAATCATCTCTATCGTTATGATGTCGATACCGACGTTTCTAATAGGGCTACTGCCGACCTACAGCAGTATAGGGATTCTGGCGCCCATTTTTCTCGCGATGATTCGACTATTTCAGGGCATTGCCATCGGCGGGGATTTTTCCGGCTCTATGGTCTACCTTGTCGAGCACGCCCCGCCCCAGAAAAGAGGCTTTTTCGGATGTTGGTCCGATTTTGGCAGCCCGTTAGGCGTGCTGCTCGGCTCATCGCTGCTGAATTCCTGTTTTACTCCGGCTGATTTTGAAATCTACGGCTGGCGGCTTCCTTTTCTTTTCGGAATTGTTGTTGCGTTGTTTGGTGTTTACCTGCGCTATGAAATGGAGGAAACGGAAAGTTTTGCCGGTAAACGTACCGTAGGGAAGAACAGTTTGGCCGCACAATCAAATAAAACTAAAACAAAGGGAGCCAACTCCTTTTTGGGAATTCTAAAACAGCATACAAAGACGATCGCCTACGCGGTATCTATCAACGCCTACGGTGGGATTATTTTCTACATGCTGCTAACTTATTTGCATAATTATTTCAAAATTACCGAGATTGCCACGGCGAAGCAAGCGTTTTGGTTTACAACCTTGTTAATGTATGTATGACTGCTTCTATCCCAATTGGGGGCTTGCTATCAGACAAATTTAACCGGAAAATCGTTATGATGAGCAGTGTTGGGGTAACCATGCTATGCCTTTTCCCAATGTTTATGACGCTAAATGGGGACCATTTAGGACTCCATTTATTGTTTGAAATCGTGGTAGGCAGCTGTCTTGGCCTATTTTGGGGGGGAAGGGCCGCCTTTTATGCAGAGTCATTTCCAACTCACGTGCGCTGCACCGCTATAGCGTTGGCCTTTGGTATTAGTCATTCGGTTTTCGCCGGGACAACCCCGTTATTTGCGGAAATTATCATGCGAAATACCGGGTCATGCCTCTGTTTAGCTGGCGTTATGTTTGCCTTCGCTATATTCGCCATGCTAGCTTTATCGCGCTTGCGAGATCGAACAGCGCAGCCATTGCTTTAGCGCCCACGCCAGCGCACCACGCCCCGCCCCGCAACCTTTTTTGCGTGGAATTTCGCCTTACAGGAAGAACCGGAAGCAAGAGTCACTGCAGCCATCGTCAGTGTCTTCATCATCGTCTATCCCACTACTTCGATGCCGTTTCTTCTCGCATGGGACAACAATCTTAGCCTTCCTTAAGACTTTAAGGAGTTGTTCAAGCGTTGCGTACACCTCCCCGACAGACTCACTCAAAGATGCAACTTTTTCCTCCAACCGGCTCACGCTATTATCCACGAGGCATAGACCAGAATGGAAGTAATCCTTCATCTTCTGTAGGTCAGCCGTCCATGTCCTATTCACCTTATCTATAGAACCCTGCAGTTTAAAAACTTGCTCACTAATAGATCCGTCTATTTTCTCTACCCCGCCAGTTCCGTTTCTCCGTATGATCGTTGAAGTATGCCCAATCATACTATCAAGTGACTTTTTCTCTTCGACCTCGTACTTTACCGGGACCACAGTATTCAAAAAATAATGCTTTGGGTGCGAATCATGTTGAACTATCCTGTCTGCCCCCCATATCACATCCTGCATCCGGCCCTTTTCGTCTTGATACATTGCTCTTCCGCCAGACGCAGCATCATCAGCTGTAACTTCAAAGAAATAAAATTTGCCGTAGCAGTTGCGCATTTTTATCACAGGATTTCCAGAGCCTTCAAATCGTATAGGCAGTAACTGCGGCTTTGGCGGTACAGACGCTTCTCCTAAAATGAAGGATTCTTCTACTGCCTCTTTGCCAGTACTAAACCTGTATAGCAAATTGATTCCTTGCCGGAGTTGGTCAAGTGCTTCCGTTAAACCACACTCAGGTAAATCCGGAAACATCATAGTCAAATCCTGCTCAATACCGGAGCAAAAATTCGTAGACAGCAGTAAGGACGCTATCGTGGTATAACACTTTTTGTACATGAAGATAGTATTGCATGAACTTTATAGTTGTATTTTAGTAATAATGATTTAATTTTTCGTTAATTCTATTTAAAACCGTGAGGTTATATTTACGGTAATTTTTATTACGCTACGTTTTTTTCAGAATTTGTGCTGAGATCTTTCCCGATTATCTATAATTCCCGGATTTTTTCTTACCATTTGGCAAAATCAGCGAAATAGTGCGGTTTTTGTGATTATTGTGGTAAGAACCTTTCTTACCACGCATCAATGAAAAATCCAAGGATTTCACAAGTTTGGGCAAATGGTAAGAAAAAACCCGGAAATTACAATATTATGCGCAATTCTTTCCCGTTCTCAGATTCTGTTTGTGCCCTGATCGTTTACAAAATACTTTCCTCTACAGCTCTTTGCTTTGCTCAAAACTGGTTCGATGGACTTATTGCAAAAGCCGTTTCTGCACCGCGGAAAGCAAGGGCTGGAAATGACTTACGCAATAGCTCTGATGGATCATATGTGCAAATACTCTGGCCCAACGCCAATTTGTCATCGCAACGCATTAGCGAAGTGCTTAAAACCATAGTGGAAGAAACTTATTGGCGTAATTTTTTCGCTGCATATCTCGGGGTTTTTACTAAAAAACAAGATGCGTCGCCCCAAAAGCGGTGTAATAAACTAGGCCTTCTCATAGATAGCACCGGATTGCCAAACTAACTTCCCTCTAACAGCGGTTAACAATCATAGTGGTCAAATTAATGAGGAAACGCGCCTTATTCTCGTCGTTGATCGTTCTTCCAATATGCCCATTTATTTCCGCTATAACGCTGGAAATATTGTTGATGTCAGTACACTAAAAGCCACAGCAGTAGCACTACTCAAAATTTGTCACCATTCTTCCTCCTCCTCCTCCTCTTTTTTATTATTATCATCATCATCATCACTCGAAGTAGCTTGTCTAATCTGTGCCAGATTTGCCATCAAGGCCTGATAAGTCAAAGCGTCATTCTGTTTTGCCTTCAATTCATCTACAGTAGAGGCAGCAGGGGCAGTAGAGGCAGCAGGTGGAACTTTTTTCAGCTTTCCCCTTGTATTCAATAGATCCTCAGCCGAAATACCCCTAGTCGAAACCGGTGCGACTGTTGCCGGAGCAACTTTCTTTGCTTGACTAGCGCTACCTTGTGATCCGATCGAAGTCCGTGGTGCAGGAGGAGGAGGAGGTGGTGGTGGAGGAAGAACAGGTGCAGCAGCAGACACATCGGTCGCCGGAACAACTGGTTGATTCGCAGCTTCTCCTTCCGTTGGTCTGTGTCGGTGGTGGTGTCGGCGGTGGTGTCGGTGGTGGTGTCGGTCAGTTTCGTTATAGTCAAGCACAGCTCGTTCACTTTTAGAAGCACCATCAGTTGCAACGCGTTCGACCTGATCGGACGCGGAAGAATAGGTGTGATCGGCTATAGCCTGTTCCTCTTCTGCCCTCATTTTTTCTTTTCTGGCCTGCTCCGCAGGCAAATTTTTAGGTGCATTACCTTCCATTCTTCTCATCCATTCGTCTATCGGGTTTTCTGGTGTTATTGCTTCATTTGATCCAGCAAACATACTAAATGCAATACCACAACAAACAATCGAAATGCACTTCTTAAATATAATCATTATACTCTCCTACATTAGGCTCAGGCACTATTGATAATAATGCAATAATAGCGCTATAATACTTAACAAATAGTTAATTTTGGGGCATATAGTAAAAAAATATATACGAGAATATTTGATAATGGGCGTCGAGTATTAATAACCGCCGCTAGCCCGTGTGACTTGAAACGAAAGGAGGAACGATGTAATACCAGATCCCATTGTTAATGAGTCAGACGATCCCTCAGAAAAGCCATGCGGCGCAACGCATCCACAGGAGGCATCTATCACATTACATTTGGGATCTGGTATAAGTGGGATGTAGTATAAAACAGTATACGCGTCAAGATGGGAAATTAGGAGCCATTTACTATAAGCAAAAGCCACAATTTTTTAAAATTGGTATTGCGTTTGATTTGTTAAAAGGCAGCTAAAAAAGCATACAGAAATTTTTGAGACTGCTAATTTAAAAGTTGGCGAAAAATAAAATTTTGCTATAATGCGATGCAGAGGGCCTAATTTGTTGAAACATGACTAACTGTCCGAAATGTGGGGCAAACCATCTCATTAAGTATGGAACCTCA
>JAIRNU010000094.1 GCA_031257945.1 Holosporales bacterium | reverse complement strand
ATATACCAAAATCGGAATATGTGGACTCAGCAGTGGGTTCGGAGCGAGATGACACAAAAGAACAGGAATTTGTTCAAAAAGCTAAAGATCGACCCACTAATTTAGGCGGAGTTAGCGTTCAAGTATTTGTTCCTACCGATGAATACTGCGCATTTCAGTTGAGCTTATTTTGTTGTTGTATCGCCCAATATTGTGTAGGCTGCAGCAGGGTTGTATATGGTTCGTCGTGGTTATGGGAATATTTCGTCGCTTTTCAACAGCGTTTTTGATAGCAGCGTCATTGGTCGGAGCACAAAGAAATAACTTGTATGCTGACGACTTCGTTATAAACCGGCGAGCGATAGGTGCTTGGGGTGACTTTAATGACGCTGGAAGGGATTTAATGTCCGAGCTCAGTGTTTTTATGATGACCAATCCGGTTGGTGTTCCGCGAGATTACCAATTGCGCGCGGCGGCGCACTGTGCGGCGGTATGTATTACACTGCTATACAGTAGTAAATTGGGCTGGGCCTCGTCTGTATTAAATACGATAGGGCCACATTTTAGTTTATTGCACGTCTGTCTTGGTATTTACGCATTGGCGTTTTTGTTAGTTGATGGACGCGGGTGGATGCGTAGTGCTCCACTTGCTGAATACCTTCTTACTCGTGACCGCAATGCGGGAACAGCTGCGTTTATTGTGTGGGCCTGTGTGAGCGGGTTTTCGTTAACCAACAAGCTCTGCAAGTTTAGTGCAATTAGAGTTATCTGAACGACTTTGCATACTATTCTCAGCTTGATCGACATTTTACACGTTATTTTAGACTAATTGCGGAAGTGGCTAGAAACGCGCTTATGCGTCATTAAAGAGGTTAGGCAGCGCAACCTTAAGCCCCGCAGAAATTACCGTTTTAAAATTGCGCAACCCACCGCCTAACCCTCGGGTGCACTTTAGCTTTGTAGTGCACTCATGTAGAGGTCGGTCAACTCTTCCTCCTCCAACACATCCTCTTTTTTCATCTTCCGCAGCTTCAAAACTTTGCGCAAGATTCTAGGGTCAAAGCCTTCCGATTTGGCTTCCGCAAAAGCCTCCCTAATCGCTTCTCCAATTGTTGCTTTTTCTTCTTCTAGAGTTTCAAGTTTTTGGATACACGACTTTAGTTGGTCCGCCGCGATTCCTCCAATTTCACTTTCCATAACAAAACCTATCTAATAGCCACCGTTGTTATAAGTGCACCATTCTGAGATTGAATGCAACCATTATTGATGCTATTTGTTACATGCGTTGCCGCTGTATGAATTAACATCGGTGGGGGGCAGTTTGCGGTTAAGTTGGTGTGTGTTAGGTGTAGGTATATGAAAAGATTGCGTTTCCTCCGCTATTTTTGGTTTGTGTTATTAATAAATGTTGCAGAGTCATCGGTAATACAAAAAATTGTTGTAGTAGGTAATATCCGAATAGAAACAGAGACAATTTTGTTTGAGGTGCCTTACAAGAAAGGTGATGTATACGATAGCAATGCTACAAATGTAATACTTAAAGCTTTAAGTAGAACTGGATATTTTAAGAATATAACAGTAGATATTAGTAGTGGTGTATTAACAATTTCCGTGCAAGAAAATCCTGTAATTAATAAAATTGCATACGAAGGGATGAAGCACAGCATGCACGATATATTGAAGGATGTTGTGAAGCTAAAGCCGCGGCAGGTGCTGTCAGACGCTACGATCCAAGAAACCCAGCAGATAATTTTGGATATGTACCGGAGTCAGGGTTTTTTTAATGCTCAAGTTGTTCCTAAAATTGTAAGGCTGCCGGACAACCGCGTAGATCTCGTTTTTGAAATAAAGGATGGAAAGCCGGCGTACGTTAAAAAGATAATGTTCGTTGGGAACGATTCTTTCTTGTCATCGGAGTTGCGGGACCTACTTAGTATTCAAGAAAAAAAGTGGTTCCATTTTCGGCGCTTCGGAGGGGTTACCAACAAAATGTACGATCCAGACAAATTTTTGCAGGATCAAAAGGAGCTTACACGGTTTTACCTAAGCAAGGGGTATGCAGATTTTGAAATCGTCTCTGCTACTGCAGAACTTAGCCTGGATAAACGAGGGTTCTATATAACTTACAACATCAAAGAGGGTAGCATTTATAAATTTGGCAAAGTTTCCGTTGATTCCAAAATTAGCGCTATCGATAAAAAGCTCTTAGAAGCTGCAGTTATAGCGAAGCAGGGCGCTGTTTTTGATAACCAAATGATAGAGTTTTGTTGTGAAATTCTTCGCTCTATCGCAATTTCGCAAGGGTACAATTTTGCTAATATCAGGCCGATTTTTCAAAAGAATCGCGGTGAGAATACGGTGGATGTTACATTTGTTATTGTAGATGGAGCAAAGGTTTTTGTAGAGAAAATTAATATAATCGGCAATTCCTATACTAGAGATTATGTGATTCGCAGGGAAATCCCGTTTGATGAAGGCGACCCATTTGATCCGAAAGTATTTAAGAGCGCGGAGGACCGGATAAAGTCCCTTAATTTCTTTAAAAACGTTACCATCAACGCGTCAGAAGGGTCTGATAAAAATAAGGTAATAGTTGCTGTTGATGTAAAGGAACAGAGTACCGGGGAGATTTGGGCGCAAGTTGGCTATTCTTCGCTGGAAAGAGCGTCTATTGGGTTGCACCTTTACAATCCTAATTTTACGGGGCGCGGGCAGGCTTTTGGCTTTGACTATACCTTTGCTAAAAAGGAGTCGAATTTCACCATAGATTTCGCGGAACCGCGCTTATTTGGGCGAAACATTATGGGGCATTCTTCGTTTTTCTACACAAGATCGAAAAAGTTAACGGGGCTCTTGTTAACGCAGGTAGGGGGACTGGCCGGTCTTGCGTACCAAATCAAGCCGTTTGTTTTTCAAAATATTAGCTATAAGTTGCACCGGGAAGATTTAAGCGTAGATGCAGACAAAGAGAAAAATATATTCAAAAACCTAGAACGCGATATTATGAGTCAAAATAAATCAGAATATGCACAGTGGCTTGAAACGAAGGAGGGCGGTGATTTTAAGCGCCTGATTAGTGCGGAAGACGATATCGGGGTTGCCTGGGGCTCGGCGATTATACACACAATAGCGTACGACAAAAGGAATCGGCGGATTTTACCGTCTAAGGGCTTCAGGCTCTCCTGGACGACAAAGCTTTCTGGGCTTGGCGGATCGATTAAGCACCTGATCAACACGTGGTCGGGAAGTTGGCACTGCAAGGTCAGCAAGGATGTTATATTTAATTTACGGGGCTCTTTTGCGCATGCTATGGGACTTGGAAGTAAAATTCGAGTTGCTGATGCGCTTTATATTGGCGGTGACTCGTTGCGTGGCTTCGAGTTTTTCGGGGTTTCTCCAGTAAGGGGACTGCCCGCAAAACAAATAGAAGAAGCTTTTGATGGGTTTATGCGGGCGGACAAAAGCTTTTTAACTGATGAGCAAAAAACATTCCTTACAGCCGAAGAAAAAGCAATAAAAGACTTTACATTAGAAAAAAGTTTTGACTTGAAGCATGATTCCAAAAAGTTAACGCAATGGAGAGATATATTCGTAAAAGCTGTAAAGGAAAATCAAAGCGACGCCGTAAAAATTGTGGCACTGCGACGGATAAAGGGCAGAAGGGTAGGGGCTACGCTGGCGTTATACGGGTCTGCGGAGTTGTCGTTCCCAATGCCGTTATTCCCTAAGGATGCAGAGTTTTTCGGAACCGTCTTTTTGGATGCTGGGGCGGCGTGGAGAGGGCCTAAAAAGGAATCAGGCGAGGAAATTGCTATTCTGCACGATGATTACGAAGTGCGTGTGGCTGCTGGATTTTCAGTCGCGTGGAACTCCCCATTTGGTATGCTGAGCATTGGGTACGCTTGGCCTTTGAAGAAAACAGACTATGATGTAGTGCAGAAATTTTTGTTTGGGTATGGTATGAAGTTCAATTGAGGGTAAAGCAAAAAGAGCGTAGCTGATGACTGAATTTATTTTTTCAAAGGGCCGAATACTTGGCGCCGTTTGTGCGGCAGTCTTCGTTATTATTTGCTGTTTTTTGTTTTGTAATAAAAATGGTGGCGACCCGCAATTTGGAAGCAAATGTTTAAAGCTGGCTATAGTTGATGGCTCCCGCATAAAAAAAGAATCACAAGCGTTTCTGAAGGTGCTGGACCTTGAAAAGAAAGCATTTGAAGATGTTAATGAAAAAATCAGAGCTGAGTACAAAAATCTTCAGGATATTTTGAAGCAATCTAAGGATTTAAAGAATTCTGCTAAAGCGCGATTGGAGTACAAAAAACAATTTGATCAGGAGTTCGCCATTTTGGAACCACAGGTACAAATTGAAAAGGAACAATTAAGAAAGCGCGATATAGTCCTCAAACAACGCCTTAATGACGCTGTCTTAAAGGTAACGAAGGATTTAGCGAAGAAGTACAAACTGGATATCATCCTTAACGCCAACGTTTTTGAAACGATGACGGTGTTTTTTTCTTCGCCTAGGATAGATTTAACGAATGAAGCAATCGCCTTATTGGACAAGAAAATCAAGGATATCATCGGCGATTGATGGGAAGTAAAGCGTGTAAGTAGGTGGAAGAAAGTACTGTGAGTTTGTATAGGCTCTTGTGGCGTTTCTGGGACAGGAACAGAGACAGGCCATACATGCTCACATTTATGCCATCACCGGCAGCGTTCCCACGTTGAATTTTCCGCGTTAGTCAGTCGCCAGCAGCCGTTGCGACACTTCACTGTACACCCTGTACTGCTTGATGCTATCCACCGCATATTAGAGTCAGGTACTTGTTTACTAAAGATCCTGGTCAAAAAAACATTCGGCTCGTCGGCAATTACCCCGTCATATTGTGACAAATCTAAGAACACTGGTCCTGTGCCAAAAAATGCACTGTCCCCGATACGAGTAACACTTGCAGGTACCGTAACGCTTTTTAGAGCTGTGCAGTTAGCAAAGGCCCCATTCTCGATGGTTTCGAGTCTAGCTGGTAAAGAAATATTTTGTAATGCTCGACATCCCATGAAAGCACACAGTTCAATGCTCGTCAGGCTATTTGGGAGGGTCACGGATTGAGACTGCTAAGCGAAAAGTTGGTGAAAGGTCTCCACCAGTTTCTCAAACAATCCCCCGTGATGCACGTGGTACAACAGTAGTAGCGACAAATCGACCATTTCAACGCTTCTTGACGTA
>JAIRNU010000040.1 GCA_031257945.1 Holosporales bacterium | reverse complement strand
GGAAGATTTACACGAAAACAACATGTTCACTGGTAGGAACCATGCGTACACAAAAGGGCAGTGCGTCCAAACTCAGTCACCTTCGCCTCCTCAAACTATCAGTAACAACACGATTTCGCTTGTTTTCCCACGAAATCAAGAATGTATCCCTGATAACACACATGCACCGTACTGTAGCATGTATCCGTTTCTACAATCACTTGCTTTTGAACCCAATAGTCAGGTGAAATTCATAGGAATGAGGGCTTTTTGTCGGTGCTCAGAATTATCGAGTATCCAGATTCCGCAGAGCGTCGAAGTGATTAAATACGGCGCTTTTGCCTGCTGCGATAAGCTTTCTAGTGTTGTGTTTGACGCAGGAAGCAAATTGCAAACAATAGGAGCGGACGCTTTTTATAGCTGTAATTCCCTTGCATTTATGGAAATACCAGCAAGTGTTAAAACAATAGGGGCGCGTGCTTTTAAGGAGTGTCAACATCTTCGAAATATTGAGTTCGAACCAGAAAGTCCGTTAACAACTATTGACCATCACACTTTTGCAAACTGTTACTCTCTTCGTTCTATAATAATTCCATCAACGGTTACAACTATTGGGCCTGGTGCTTTTCATAATTGTAGCAGTCTAACTTATGTAGGAATTAGCGAAGGCGGTAATTTGAGTGAAATCGGAGATGGCGCTTTTGCGGGGTGTAAGAATATAGTAGGAATCGAAATACCATCTTCAGTCCAAAAAATCGGTAATGGAGCGTTCTATGGTACAAAGGTAGAGCTACACATGTCTGCAAATAGCATTCCGATACCGGCGAATTATACTCCGCAGCAAAGAATAGAGGCAATACGCACATTTGTGAGCTATCTTTTTGTTAATCCTGAGAGGACGGACATCCACGGCGATATCCCGAGATTGGCAGAAATTTCGCCATATAGCAATGGAAGTGTTGTATGGGTTGGTGATGACAGGTGGCAATTAATTGACGCCGCCACGCAAGCGTGGCAGTGCCCACAAGGAGTTATTAGCCTAAGAATTAACACACAGGAAAACGAAATAGTGGTAGCCAATCCTGAAAAAATGCAAATTCTTGATGGTAACGCATCGTTTACAGTGTCTTTAAGTGGGCTCGATATTATCCCAAGTCTGGTGTTATGGCGGTCTTTTGGTTTTTCAGTAAATAAAGTCCGGACTGTAATAGTGCCTCATGGTATTACTACAATGCGGCCAAATGCTTTTATGAACACCGACATTCGCACTGTTGACTTACGTGCGAGCAATTTAGCAAAAATAGAAGAGCTCGCCTTTAAGAATTGTAAAGAGCTTAGTAGTATAACACTTCCCAAAAGCGTCAGTATTATTAAGAAAGGAGCATTTGAAGGTTGTACTGCGCTTAAAACTGTTACGTTCGAGGCAGGATGTAATCTGATTGAGATCTCAAAGTATGCTTTTAAAAACTGTAGCAGTCTGGAGAATATTCAAATTCCAGAAGGTGTTGAGCGTATTGGAGGAGAAGCTTTTGCTGATTGTACATCGTTAACAACAATAACACTCCCTAAAAGCCTTCGTGATGCTGAAAACATTTTCCTAAATTGCCCAAAATTAACTGAAGTAACATGGAACATTACACCGACTACATACAATGAGGCTTTTTGCACATCTTTGAAGCGCATGTTATGGTTGAAGCCTAATTGCACTGTGAAATTAAAAGATGGAACTGAATTTCGATGCGGTGATACTGGATGGTACCAAAGTTCGTAAATGGAGTTTCAAGAAGTCTTGATACAACAGTAAAATACGTGTACTATTGTAGAATGAGGGTTGTGAGCGAACGAGGAAAAGTGGCTCTGAAAATTAGGTTGGCCCGCGGAGGCGCCAGAAAGCGTCCGTTTTATCGTGTTGTTGTGGCTGAAAATACCAGTCCGCGGGATGGGTGTTTTATTGAGCGCGTCGGGCATTATAACCCTATGCTAGATAGTGATAACGCTGAACGTATTGTTATTAATGTTGAACGTGTGAAGTATTGGTTAAGCAAAGGGGCCAAGGCGACTGAAAGAATTGCTCTTTTCTTGTCTAATCTTGGTATAATTGAGAAAGTTCCTCCCAAAGTCCGCCCAAAGAAGTCTGCTCCTCGGAAGAAGTCATAGCGCTAAATGGAAGTGTAGGTGATGGCGGGTGGCTTGGTGCGGTGTCGCGGTGGAATATGGTGAAGCGTAGAGGCGCAGCAACGTGGAAAAGGTTGTAGTAACCGGGGGGCGCACTCTCTGCGGGAGCGTGCAGGTAAGCGGGGCAAAAAATGCCGCGCTGCCTTTGCTGGCGGCGTCTCTCCTTACGGATAAGGAAATCCGGTTGTCAAATGTCCCGAACCTTAGCGATATCCAGCAGATGTTGGCATTGCTAGATGGACATGGAACGACCATTAACTATAACCACGAAACAAAAACGTGCGCCTTACGAACGCGCTCTATAAAGAGCGAAGTCGCCCCATATGATATCGTTCGCAAAATGCGTGCGTCGATACTCGTTCTGGGGCCGCTCGTAGCAAGGTACGGGAAAGCCGTTGTTTCGCTTCCTGGAGGGTGTGCTATCGGGACCAGGCCGGTCAACGTACATATCGATGGGTTGCTAGCCCTTGGCGCCAACATTACGATAGAAAACGGATTCATATGTGCACAAACGTCGCAAAAACGCTTACGGGGAGCGGAGATCCGCCTCCCTATGGTTAGCGTTACAGGGACGGAGAATTTGATGATGGCTGCAACGCTTGCAACCGGGCAGACGATACTGCGAAATGTCGCGAAAGAGCCGGAGGTTTGCGACCTTGCCAACTGCCTAGTTGCTATGGGGGCGCATATTAGCGGCATTGGAACTGATACCCTAACCATAGATGGTGTAGAGGAATTGCACGGGGCCGAGCATACCGTAATCCCAGACAGGATAGAAGCTGCAACATACGCTATAGGGGCTGCGATTACGCATGGGGATGTGGTGCTGGAGAACGTAATCTTCGATGATTTGTCGATTTTTTGGGATCGCTTAAGGAGCGCCGGCGCAACTGTCGAGGAATTGCCCGGAGATTCAGGGGGACCACGCGCAGTCCGCGTAAAAATGGATCAAAAAATCAGGGAAGTCGATATAATTACTGGGCCGTACCCCGGGTTCCCAACTGATATTCAGGCGCAATTTATGGCGCTTATGACGCTGTGTTCCGGGGCGTCCATGATAACAGAAACGATATTTGAGAATCGGTTTATGCACGTTTTGGAACTGTGCCGCATGGGTGCCAATATCACGATACACCATGCATCTGCATTAGTACGGGGCGTAGGACAGCTAACTGGAACGAATGTAATGGCGACCGATATCAGGGCGTCGGTATCGCTGATTCTCGCGGGGTTAGCGGCCAAAAACACGACCGAAGTGCATAGGGTGTACCATATAGATCGCGGGTACGAACAAATCGAAAAAAAACTTCAGCAGTGCGGGGCGATTATAGAACGAGTAGCAATATAGCGATATTGTCGGTCTTGTAGTCTATTGCGAAATATACAATCTGATAATAGAGATTAGAATAATAATGCTTGAAGCAGGAACTATATACTTCCTAAAAAGAGTCAAACATGTATTCGATTGCAAAAACGGCGATATAACGTTTAAAAACGAAAAAAACACCATTAACAGCGATGTATAAAACAAAAACAAGGCAAGCTGAAATATATCGTTGATTAGTACATGCAGCGCCAATTTGTAATCGAAAAATAGAACCACTAGGAAAGCACACAAAAAAACGCGGTCCACGCAGCGGGTCAGGCTTTTTATTTTCAAGGTATTATTGCGCCGCGAGGAGGACTCAAAAAAATCCAACCCGTCCGTTACCTGTGTAAAATCAAAAAAAAGCAGGGAGTTTTTGCATAAAAGTGTAAATGATACTGCGCAAAACAAGCAAATATTTAAAACGAGACCGGCAGAACTACTTTGTATTATTAGTAAATCCGTTGTATTAAACCAAGTAGATAGAGCGATCAAAACTACTAATAACAGAAAGCAACTCATAATACTGAGGACGACTGACCGGTACACTGTAAGCCTGTAAAAAGTAGATTTAAAAACGCACACAAGAACAACGTCGAAAATTGCTTGTACTTGTAGCAAAGTAACAACGTAAATCAAGCTTCTTTTCGAGAATAATACCGGACTCCCATGGATAATGGGCAGAAAAAGCCAGCCAGTAAGGGCCAACGCAAGGCGTGCAAAAAAGAGCCATGCTCTCGAGCTTCTCGGCCAAAAAGCCCCGCTGAAGTAATTATGCATAACGGCGCAGATTTCTTTCTTATAACTACTTCCTTGGATACTATTCACACGATGACGAAGTATTCGCTCTAATGATTCCGTAAGAATAGCGAAAAAAATGACACAGGAAAGCAGCGCACAAGCGACCAAAACCTTCTCTACCAGAAAATCCACGCGCCCTCGCTCATTGAAAGTACCATTCGGCGGCAAGCCCCATGCGAGTCATGAACAATTTGAGCCGCTTTTGTGCGCAAGATTACGCTTCAGCAAAAAAGTACCCCTTCGCATGCGCGCATACAGGGCATCTTTCGGGCGCATTTTTGCCATAGTGCACATGCCCGCAGTTTGCGCATACCCACCGCGTCTCGCTCTCTTTTTTGAATACAGAGCCAGACTGCATGCTTTCAAGCATCCTCTGAAACAGCGCCTCGTGCTCCTTTTCAACATCTGCCACAAGCCGAAACAATTCAGATATATCATTAAACCCCTCTTCTTTGGCCTCCTTAGCAAATGTAACGTACATATCAGAGTATTCGTAATGCTCTCCCGCTATGCAAGCCTTCAGATTCTCAGCGGTTTGCTGGATACCGCTATGTAGCAACTTAAACCATACCTTCGCGTGTTCTTTTTCGTTTTCTGCTATAGCTTCTATTTTCTCGGCAATTTCAATATATCCCTCTTTGCGGGCCTGCGATGCGTAAAACGAATACGTACTACGCGCTTGGGACTCCCCGGCAAAAGCTTTCTTCAAATTCTTTTCAGTCTTTGACCCCGCTAACTCCATACTCACTCCACTAAACGTCACCACTCCACCGCTGTGATTGTACTACACGGAGATGCTAATATGGGGAAATTTTTGAAGTGACAGGGCCATCCCTCAGCACCCTACACATCCCGCTATCCCTTGGAATGCGCGGTATTCAGCGGTTGAGACAAGCACTTGAAACAAGTATGTGGGAATCTTGCATCTAGTTGGAAGCGCCCGCCCCCCCTCTATGTTGCTCTACACTTGACCCGTTTCCCCTCCCCCGCAAAAAACTACGCGAGGAACTCCTTGTATTCCATAAGTACCTCCAGTTTCATCCACCCTGTCCACAGCACTTTCACACCAGGAGGCCCAT
>JAIRNU010000086.1 GCA_031257945.1 Holosporales bacterium | reverse complement strand
GCGCCTAACGTAAATGCAGACATGTTGAAAGAAATGTTTCAACGTGAAGGAACCCCAAATACGGTAGTAGAACGGCTTGAGATTCTAAATGATTCACAAATAGAAAGAATACTTGATGGGACTTTTCAAGGCTGCCCAAGATTGAATTCCGTAACGTGTCCCGACTGTGTTGAGGAGATCGGGGCTTGCGCTTTCCGAGACTGTGCAAAGTTGACGGAGGTAATGATTCCCGGGGCTAAGAAGATTGGAGCTTACGCTTTCGCAGATTGTTCAGCTTTGGGAAGTGTTACTCTTGGTGATGGCCTTGAATATGTAGGAAGAGGCGCTTTTTGGAATTGTTCTAAATTAAACAAGATTAATTCGAAACTCTTTTTCAATCTAAAGTCGCGCAAGCTACCGAATGAAATGGAACGACTACTCGGGAAATCAACATTAATCCTTGATGGGGTGGCTGTGGCTGAGCCGGAAGCCTTCGCAGGATGTAACTTGCTAAAGAGTATAGTAATTACATTTAATTGCCCAGATTGTGTTTCTGAGTTAGAGGCGATCGGAAATAAAATAGCATGCATCGTGAAAGAGGCATGTAGCACCACCGGTATCATCCAAAAGGCAGCGGTTGTTACACAAATCGCACCACTGCTATTATCAGGGCTTGATACTGCAATTGGTGGATTCATAGCCCATAAAGGTACAGTAGATGGCCTTAAAGTGGCATTCCCCGACATAGTGGTAACCCACAACTACGACATACTTGCTTACGTCAAAAAGTATTACTTCCAATGGATTCTCTAGCAAAAATTCCTAGTTTTACAAGGCTTTGAACGTTCAGAGAATCCTGGAAGGAAGGGAGCCAAAGTTGGCACCGTTATATTTATTTGCTTCCTTAATTATGTTGAGAAGCCGCACTATTGGACCTTATGGCCCCCGACTAGTTTGTATTTACACAAGCTTCTCAACAACAACTTGGTCCAGAACTTGCCATACGTCAGTAATCGTTGGAATACGGAAGGGGTAGGAATACGAAGGCGGTAGGAAAGGGCTGCGGCAGCTACAACAAATATCAATGAGCCTGCGGCAGCTGATATAATTGTGTCACGCTTTTCTGGGTCATAATTACGAGAGCTCCTCAGTCCTTCATAGATGGCGAACCCTCCAGTAATTCCGAAAAGCATGGCTACTCCTAATGTTCGACTTGGGTTACGCATTGCTCCATTAACCATTTGTTCAAGCGTCCCTGCGTCACACTGTGGGCTATGCCATAAAAAAGCCAGCATACTGGTTAAGGTAAAAATTTTATTCATGCTCTCTCTAAATAGAAATTAGTACAATTAATAGTTGTATACCTACAAAACGTCAAGAAAACAACCATTTTTGCCCGAAATACGGAAATAATAGTTAATATACTCAGCAGCCGTTACGTTTTACTTACAGAATCAGCGGGGCAGTGGTATACATGCAACGTAGTGATTATTGGTGACAGGTCCCCTGACAAATGGCAAAAGCGAAATATGGTAAGAATCTCTCATTGAACAGATAACGGCCGAACCCGTCGCCCCTCGCCAGCAGAATTTCGCCCTGTAAGGCGTATTGCTCTTTTTTTTGTATTGGTGCTACCATTAGTAGCAAAAGCAGCAAAAAAGAGGAGTTTTTGTCTTTTCGTCTTGTTTTTTCTTCGTGCATCCTTTTTTTGACTGGATGCGCATCCTTTAAGTCTATCATAGGCTTGGGGCATAAGGGACCAGATGAATTTGACGTTATCCCATTGGCTCCGTTAAGCCTTCCTAAAGATTTCGAAAAAACTCCGGCAACGGAGGCGGCGGCTATTGCTGCAACGAAAGTCCCGCCGGAAACAAAGACGGAGGAAGAGGCAGGGACAAATGCGGGGTTTATAGGAAACCAGTCTGCGCAATTCGAAAATATCTCTATAAGCAACGGGGAAGGACGGGGGCCGGCCGATAAAAAAACCATATTGTTGGATAATATATCAACAATCGCGCCAGAGTCCTTTGCTGCTACGGATATTTTGATGGGGGCTGATAGTAGTGATAGTGAGGCAGCTAGCAATGATGGGCAGAAGAGCGTACCACTAATAAAGGAAAAAGGACGAGAGCAGGGTGCTGCAAAAATGCCCCTTCCTACTAAAAATAAAAGCACTGACATAGAGCTAGCTCCCCATGAAGAGGGCCGGAGTTCTTTAAAAAAGTCTAGTGCGGCCCCAAAACCTCAATTATTTGGGCAATCGCAAATAGGGCCAAACGCACCGTTAGCAACTGCAGATGGACGCGAATTTTTAAGTCTTATTGGAACTAAGGTAATCGTCAAAAGGAAGGAGGAAATACGCGCTGCTGAGGAAACAGAAACTTCCCAACACCGTAATGCCTTTCACAATAGTGAGAGCTGCAACAATCACGACAGCAGCAACGAAGATAAGGACAAATCGACGGGCCAGTTGCCTAAAATAAACGTAATAGCGGACAGTAATACGCTAGGGAGCGCTGCGGGGAAACAGCCTGCGCCTAGAATACGAATGCACAAAAGAAAATCTATTAAAAGAAAGCATACCCCCGCAAAAAAGCGGACAAAGCAGCGTAGACCTAGTACAAAAGGCAGATTACAATCGGGCCCGCAAATAAGCCGGCTGAATAAACGTAATATCCGCAAGCAAATTATTAAGAAGCCGCGTAAGCATAAAGTAAAAAAAAGAGTACTACGAATTACGCGGTTGTACTAGCCGTTGGTGCATTGCGATAAAAATCTTAACTAAGAGGCCCTAAAGGGAGGCCCTAAAGCGGCAAGTTACGCGACGGGTTGGGGAGGATAAGCTTTGTTATTAGGCGTAAACTAATAGCAAATCTCAAAAATAGCGTGCAGATTGTGGGCCGCGGATACGGTGCACCGGTAGGCCTTCCCGGAGCCACATCTGTCATACTATAATGGGATTGTGGGTAAGTAGTAATAATCCTGTATTATTTCAGGGCCATTTAGGTCTATTCTTTACTAGTCAGCGAATACCTGTAATTTATTGCCTCGCACAAATGATCCTGTGTAATATCGGCGCTGTGTAAAAGGTTAGCGATAGTCCTTGCAACATTCATAACGCGGCAACACCCGCGCGCAGACAATTGCATTTTTTCAGCTATATGCCGGAGGAAACCCTGCGCTTCCTCACTAAGCTCATCGATTTTCGTAATTTTTTGCTTTTCTGACATGTGCTGTTTGCTGAAATTAACCGCAGCTTGGACTCGCTGCTGAATTGTACATGACGTCTCGACTTGCTGCGGTTTCATCGATATCAAGTCGCTTATTGGCAACTGCGGCACGTACACGACCAAATCGAACCGATCCAACAAAGGGCCAGAAATTTTCGACTGATAATCTACGGCGCACTTTGGGGCGCGGGCGCACTCCCTGTGTGTCGTCCCAAAATACCCGCAACGGCACGGGTTCATTGCGGCAATTAACTGGATTTTAGCGGGGTATGTGACGTGCTGGTTCACTCTGGCAACGGTAATATTCCCTGTTTCAAGTGGTTGGCGCAGGGCCTCCAGGGAAACCCTCGAAAATTCCGGAAGTTCATCTAGAAACAAGACGCCATTGTGGGCAAGCGAGATTTCTCCTGGTTTGGCGCGGATACCCCCACCAACCAGGGACGCCAGCGAGGCGGAGTGGTGTGGTGCGCGAAACGGCCTCTCGCTCATCAGACCATTCTCTGGAAGCATCCCAGCGATGCTGTAGATCATGGTCACTTCGATGGCTTCTTGCGGTTCAAGTCGCGGTAAAATGCTCATAAGCCTCTGCGAAATCATAGATTTCCCGGCGCCTGGTGGACCGATCATCAGCACATTATGCCCTCCCGCGGCGGCGATCTCCATGACCCGCTTCAGGGTATACTGCCCTTTAATTTCACTCATATCGCCATAATAAGTAGCTGCATCTTCGCTCTTTTGCAACGACGGAAGCTCTGGCGGGGCGATAATTTGCTCCCCCTTAAAGTGATTACAAAGTGAGATTAAATCCGGCGCTGCTACTATTTGCAAATCTTGTCCTGCCCAGATTGCTTCGTTCCGGTTCTTTGCAGGGCAAATCAACGACCGATTCGTCGAATAAGCAAAGATAGCGGACGGCAGCACTCCTACTACCGGGGAAACGAGGGCATCTAGGCTTAAGCCCCCCAAAATCACGTACTCTTTGAGTTGTTCTTTATCGAACATGTCAAGCGCCCCCATGATGCCAAGAGCTATCGGCAGATCATAGTGAGCGCCTTCTTTTTGTATGTCTGTAGGTGCCAAATTAACAACGATACGACGCTGGGGGAGGCTGAGCCCAAGATGGAAGAAACTCGCCCGAATCCTTTCTTTTGATTCGGCAACGGCTTTATCTGGCAGGCCGACTATCGTAAACATAGGCAGGCCGGACGAAATCTGTACTTCAACAGAGACTTCTTGCGTCTCTATCCCGTTAAAAGCAATGGTTGAAAGCTTACTCAGCATGACACTGTGGCACTGCGGCAATACCATATACACGCTCATTCTACTTTCGAAACATTTAATTTTTGTTAATATGCGTGTTTTTTTGTGGTTGGTGTCGCGTTCGATTTGTTAAATGGCTGAGTACCTACCACTCTACAACCCTAATTGCTTTTTATAAAGATTCGCGGTAGAAAGGAAATACGTGGTGCGTGGAGTGATACAACATTGCCGATAACTCTTCCTTCAATCAAAAGAAGTATGGAGCCTTGGCAGGATCCAAATGCTGAGCCGTACATACAGATTGAGTCGATTAGTAAAAAATACGGCTCTGTGGAGGCGGTGCGTAATGTCTCTTTGTCCATCTATAAAGGCGAGTTGTTTTCCCTGTTAGGCGGGTCTGGGTGCGGCAAGTCGTCGCTTCTTCGGGTACTCGCGGGTTTTGAAACGCCAACCTCCGGGCGCGTTTTGGTCGATGGCGTGGATATCACGGACAAGCCACCATATGAACGCCCTGTCAACATGATGTTCCAATCGTATGCATTATTCCCGCATATGACAGTTTATAAAAACATAGCATTTGGCCTCAAGCAGGAATCATTGCCTAAAAGCGTAATATATGAGCGCGTGATGGAGTCCCTTGAATTAATACAGATGACTCAGTTCGCCAATAGAAAGCCCCAGCAGCTCTCCGGCGGGCAGAGGCAGCGTGTTGCTCTGGCGAGGAGTATAGTGAAACGCCCCAAATTGCTTTTGTTGGATGAGCCGCTGGCCGCGCTGGACAAACGCCTACGCGAACAAACACAATTCGAATTAGTAAATATTCAAGAGCGCGTGGGGATTACGTTTATTTTGGTAACGCATGATCAAGAAGAGGCAATGACGATGTCGTCGCGTATGGCGATCATGGAGGATGGGCGGATCAGGCAGGTCGGCGCACCACACGACGTCTACGAATTCCCTAACTCCAGGTTTGTCGCGGAATTTATAGGTAGTATGAATATTTTCGATGGGGTAGTCGTTGAGGAGGCACAAGACCACGTGATTGTGGATTCTCCCGAGGCTGGTTGCTCTATTTTGACAACGCATGTTGGGGCGATCCCTATCGGCGCCAATGTTTCTGTGGCAATTCGCCCAGAGAAGGTGATGATGTCCAAGACCCCCCCAGCAGAAGGCCGCAATTGTACGAAAGGAATTGTGCGGGAGATTGCGTACCTGGGGGATATATCTATATATTACGTAGAGTTATCGTCTGGCAAGCATATCCAGTCGTCACTGCCCAATTTATTGCGATTATCCGAAAGGAATGTAAAATGGGACGACGAGGTGTATTTGTTTTGGCGCGCGGAGAATGGGGTGTTGTTAACTGTATGAACTGCAATCGTCCCAGTACAAATAGATATGCTTAAGCTGCTTTTCAAGAAATTCCAGCATATAAAAAAGCAAAAGGCCCTGGAGTCGAAATTGCAGGCCCCATCGCTTTTGCTTTTTTTCCCATATATCTGGAGTATTTTGTTTTTTTTGATACCGACTATTTTGGTGATCAAAATCAGCTTAGCCAAATCGTTTATATCACTTCCTCCATTTACTCCCCTTATCCAGGGGATAAGCGATTATTTCTGGGGGGTATATTTGTATTTCGGCAATTATATAACCCTTTTTACTGATTCTTTTTATTTTTCAGCATTGCTGTCTTCTTTTGTTCTTGCAGGAAGTTCTACTATTATTTGCCTTTTTATTGGATATTCGATGGCGTATGCTGTCTGCCGGGCATCCAAACGTGTACAAATTATACTGATTTTGTTGATAGTGCTCCCGTTTGTGACATCCTTTCTAATAAGGGTTTACGCATGGATGAGCTTGCTGAATTCGCAAGGGGCCCTGAACGTATTGCTAACCAAAATTGGCCTTATCAGCGCCCCTATACACTTTTTAGACAATAATTATGTTGTTTGTTTGGTCATGGTCTATTGCTATTTACCATTCATGATTATGCCTATTTACGCGGCGCTAGACAAAATCGAGAATTCATTGATAGAGGCGTCGTTGGACCTTGGCGCTAGTCAATGGCAATCTTTTTGGCATATCACAGTACCTTTATCGATTCCTGGCGTTATGGCTGGGTGTACCCTCGTTTTTGTCCCTTCCCTTGGGGAATTTGTTATCCCAGAATTAATCGGCGGGGCGAGGACCATGACAATTGGCCAAACCATTTGGGGAGAGTTTTTCCAAAATAGGGACTGGCCATTAGCCTGCTCAATCGCTGTTCTAATGATGTGCTCCTTTGTTTTTTGTGCGCTATTATCAAAGATGAAGGGGGTTTTACTAAAAAATAAATGAGAAATAGGCCCAGATTGGGTGTATTCGCCCCGCTCTGTTGCCAGGTAAAGACCTACTGTAAATCTTTCCCTACCACCCTGTCTAATATTTTAAGTTTGTACACTAAAAGCGCATACGAAACTATTCCACACAGTATTGGAAGGCCCGTACACAGTAATTCGTAAAAAAATGTAGCCTTGCCGGAAGTATAAAAGGATACTTTGCTAAAGACGAAATAAACGATGCCGCCCATTATCAAGCTAGCAATAATTGTTTTAACAATATTTGCGCAATCTACCGCCTCAAACTTCAGTAAATCCCGGCTAAACAGGACGGTCCCGCTTATTACAGCATTAACCACAGAGGCGATAGTAGTTGCCGTAGCTATTCCCACATGCGCATACAACTCTTTTAAGATATAGTTGAGGACTATATTCAGCGCAACGCTAGTAGCCGCAATAATAACTGGTGTTTTTGTATCCCTATTAGCAAAAAATATCGCAGAAAAGACTTTCGTAAGGACGTATGACGGAATCCCGAGACTGTATGCTTTTAGGGCAAGCATCGTTTGCGTTACAGCACGACTGTCGAATTTCCCGTGCCCATATAACAGCGCAACAATCGGCTCAGCAAGTATGAATAGGCCAATTGTCGCTGGCAGAACAAAAGCCAACCCAAAGGTAATGGCTTTATTCTGGACAAGGTTCGCCCCCGCGCGATCGTTATTTCGCCAGTATTGTGAAAGCGACGGTAGCAATGTCGTCCCAAGCGCCGCCCCAAAAAGAGAAATCGGCAATTGATTAAGGCGATCGGCAAAATTCAAATAAGAGACCGCGCCAATAGGCAACGTCGAGGCAAAAGCAATATCTATAAAAATATTAATTTGCAGCACGCTTGCGCCGATTATCCCCGGAATGGCGGCAAGCAAAACCTGCTTTATTTCTGGTGTGATTTTGGGGCGAGTAATAGCCAGCGGGACTCCATTTTTCCTGCAATTCCCCCAGAGGATCGCACATTGAATTATCCCGCCTACAAGGATACTGTAACTTAAAAGGTGCATTACCGTACTAAGCGGCAGGCTCTTTTCGTATAGTTTCCCTATTATTAACGTTGCAATTGTAATGGCGTTAAGAACGATGGAAATGGCAGAGGGCCAGGAGAAATGGTTTAAAGAGTTGAGGAGCCCGTTCATCATGGCAACAATCGATATAAACCATATATAAGGGAACATTATCCGTGCGAAATGCACTATATTGGTATAGACGTCATAGTTATTCTTGAAGCCCGGAGCAATAACTTTTACTACCATTGGCATTGCCATTTCGAAAAAGATTACGAAAAGTAACAAGCCAACCGCTATAACAGAGAGTATTTGTTTAGCGAAGTTGCGCAACCCCTCGTCATCAGATGCTGCGACTAACCCGGAAAATCGCGGGACAAGTACGGCATTCAGCGCGCCCTCAGCGAAAAATCTGCGAAAAAAATTGGGTAATTTTATGGCGATAGTGTAGACGTCGGAAAACAAGCTGATACCAAAAATATTTACAAAGAGCATTTCCCTGATGACGCCGGAAACTCTGCTGAGGCCAGTCCACCCCGCGACCACGAAAAAGAACTTCACAAAAACGTACGTCTTCACTTTGAGACTTGATTCCTTTTTGATTTCAGAATTGCTCACTTGTTACTGCGATTTTCGACGGCCAGGGAGCAATTATACATTAACTTGCGAGCAGACTCTACAGTCTCCGGTTTATTTCTTCGCTCCCAACCACGGCTCCAGCGTAGAAATAAATTAAGTGGTATTAAAGAGGGAGGCAAGTATAATGCACGTTGTTATTTGCGTTTAATTTGTTAAGAGGCAGTGACGCTCATACACATGCGCACAGGACTCCTTCCTGTTTATAACCAGTAGCCCTCCTTTTGCAAGAATTTTCTAGCAATCATGGGTTCTGGGCGCGCGGTTCGATAAGCTTTATACCCAAAAAGGTCGTTAATCCAACAATAGCGGCAATACAAGTAGCCCTCAAGCTACGATCAAGAGCAAAAAACGTTGCTGCATAACTAATACCAGCGATAAGCAGAGCTGGATTCAAGGAAAAAATATAGCTCGCAATCGCCCCTACATACACTACATAATCAGCGCTGTCGGAGAAATCTGTTTTGTTTATCATTGAGTACGCGGTCACGATATGTTTAGTTATAAACAAAGCACTCGCTAATTTGGTCCAACACGCGTCCTTACTGAGAAGAAGCGCTCCCATACCCGTTCCAAAGATTGGCAAAACATACGAGACCCAATCACCAAATTGCCCAACGCCCATCTTCTCCATTAGTGATGCAGTTAGTTGTCCAAATAGGTCTTGCGCTCTTCGCTGCATTTCAAAACCAGCAATGCATGACATTATACGATAGTCCTTTGCTCCAGCAGCCATATGCCAGAGTATTGTTGGCATTACTCCAAAAGCTATTCCTGCACTTACGTCGGCCCCCCACTCTTGCAGTGATCGCGACGCAGCAAACGACGCATGAAATGAAGAGCCCCAACAAATGGCGGTTCCCAACAAAAATACTTTTTTAAACACTATAAAAACCGCAAAAAGAACCAACAAGCTATTTGTAGCCCAAGGAGGGCGGGAGAATCAATAGCTTTCAAGCTTAGCACGCCACACATTTATTTGTGTTTAACTTCGTAATGCTTGCAGTAAGCCTTTACCGTAGCAATACCATGCCAATACTGAACCCCAAATATTTATTTCCATTTTTAAGACATTCTTAACTAGACCTGTTGCAAAAGCTTCGTTCTTTCGGTAATTTTGGCGTCGCTCCGATGCTCGAATCCTCACGTACGTCAAGTACGCTGCGGTTCTGCGCTTCGTGGGCTCCTGAAAATTCCTCGAAATTACTCACTTTTGCAAC
>JAIRNU010000083.1 GCA_031257945.1 Holosporales bacterium | reverse complement strand
CTTGGAAATGGTTGATGGCAGAAGCTCGGAAGAATCTTGGGCTATTTGCCCACTGGAAAGTGGGATGGCTGCCGTAAGGGAATAACAAGAGCCGTATGATGGGAGACTATCACGTACGGAGGCTAGGGGTGAAACTCCCCTGGCCTACTCGACATCGTGATCGCTCCTAAGAACGATATCACCGCCGTTAAAAATGCGATTGCAGCCTATGAAATGTTTGACCGAATTGACGTTTTTAGCGTTGATGATCTCCTGAAAATTCACGGGATCATGATGCAAGACTTGCTTTTGGATGCCGGAAGCTTCAGACAAAGCGGCGTAGTGCTGTTCCAAGAAAAAGAGGTTGTGTGCGTCTGTAATAAAAAAAAGCACTACAGCCATAAGCGCCAACATGATTGGTCGCAAAGATTTGAGCGCCATAGAAAAGACCAGAAAAACATTTGTAAAAATATCGTTGTTTTTTAATGACTTAATGGCCCTGGTTATGCGACGCTTTTTTCGTAATTGTTAGAAAATCCATGCACATGCCCAGTTGATTCATATAAAATTAAGCTTGTATAATCGGGTAGTCCTACCGTTGCTCATTGGTTTTTATGTCTATAGTTGTCCGTTTCGCCCCAAGCCCGACTGGATTTATGCATATAGGGAATGCACGTGTAGCGGTGATAAACTGGCTTTTCGCCCGCAAAAGCGGCGGGGCATTTATGTTACGCATCGATGATACTGATCAGACGCGCTCAACAAAAGAATACACTGATGCGTTGTTTGAGGAAGTATCCTGGCTGGGGCTCACCTACGACATATTTGCAAGGCAATCGGAATGTATCGAGCGGTACAAAGAGGCAATGGAAAGCCTTATTAGTATTGGCCGGCTGTATCCTTGCTACGAAACACCAGAAGAACTGGACATAAAGCGCAAGATTCAGGCAAAAAAGAATGAGCCTCCGGTGTACGACCGCTCTGCCCTAAATGCTTCAAGTAAGGAAGTTGAAACTTGGATAGCCCAGGGGCGCCGGCCACATTGGCGTTTCAAATTAAATAATGCTCCTGCCAAGTGGTGCGACCTAGTTAAGGGGGAGATAACGGTGCAAACTGCTGGCAGCTTAAGTGATCCGGTTTTGGTAAAGGAGGACGGAACGTTTTTATACACATTATCGTCAGTCGTAGACGATATCGATTTCGGGATTACGCATATTATCAGGGGCGAGGATCATGTTACAAATACCGGCGTACAGATACAGCTTTTTGAAGCGTTAACACGTGAAAAGCAGGGCCCCCCCCCCATATTTGCCCATTTATCACTTTTATTGGATAAGGAGGGGCAGCCGTTATCCAAAAGAATTGGCAGCTTTTGTTTAAGGAATTTGAGGGATGCCGGGTTCGACGCTATGGCTATTAATTGTTTTATTGCAGGACTTGGCTCTTCCCAAAGCCACTTAATAACGTACGATTTACGAGAGTTAGCTGATTTTTTTGATTTAGGCGCAATCAGAGGGGGAGCACGTGTAGATTTAGACGCAATAGAAGGGATTCAAAAGAAATTGCTACATATTAAGTCGTACGAAATGGCTCAAGCGAGTTTCGACAAACACGGAGTGCATTTTTCGCGCGACGAGTGGCTAGCTATCCGCGAATCGCTAAGCGCGCCGCAAGATATAGTTGAGTGGTACAACATTTTAAATACTGATGCGTGCTTCAAGCATATGATGGGGACTGATGATATTACTTACATCCGAAGTATAGCGAAATTATTGCCGGAAGGTTTTTTTGACGATGGGACGTGGGATATATGGTCTGTCCGGATAAAGCAGGAAACTGGTAGGCACGGGAGAGACATGATCCATCCAATAAGATTGGCTTTGACAGGAAGGGCTAGCGGTCCAGAGATGAAGAACTTAATATTACTTATTGGACGCGATAACGTTACCCGGCGGTTATTATCGTGCAGTTAACGGAACCCCTATACCTGGCCTATTATCTGTAATTCCCGAAACGTTTTGTAACCACTTTAGGGGCTGCGGGATACGAATCACAATGTCGCTGGGTTTTTTGCAACAATGAGAAATTTGAAATGCAAGGTGTACGACGAAAGGATATTGGTAAAAGAGCCAACGAAGAATATCGCGGCAGTATTAAAAACTGCAGTTCCTGAACGGCTCGATATTAATACATAATTGGCTAGAAAACAACAATCACTGAATTCTTCCAGTTAGCAAGCTGTGGTTACAAAATACAGCGGAAATTACAGTTAATGCCTATGTTTTTAAAAATAGGAGGGAGGGAGATTTCTCTCCCCCAGCGGTATAAAAGTTAAGGCATGGTGCTGGTTTCGTTGCGTGGTGAGAAAACAGGCCGCGAATTACAGGTTATGGCATGACCGCCCAGAAACATGCCGTACTGAAGATTGTCGGGTGCTGAGGTTACTGTGTCAGGCACATATAACAACCGAATGAAAAAGATCGTGATTTGTCAACTATTGTGTGCTACAAAGGCGCTTGTGATATGCTGATGATGAGATTCTTATGAAAAAGATGTTCTTTTGTATCGCGCTTGCAACTAGCAACGCATTTTTAAGGCCCTTGAACACTTCAGCTGCTGAAGCGCTAGCACGTACCTCAGTTTTGGATGCGTGTCAGCGCAATTTAATAATGTCCTCTTGTGCAATTTAGAAATGTCCGGTTCTGCAATTTAGAAATGTCCGCTTTTTGGTAGAGAATGGGTCCATAATCCATTCCAAGATGAGGATCA
>JAIRNU010000103.1 GCA_031257945.1 Holosporales bacterium | reverse complement strand
CAGGGCATAATTCTGAACTGGGAGCAATGCCAGAATAGAACCGAGAACTACTCAGCTATTCGCTGGACCTCCCCAAGCCTTGATATTGTTGACTAACAGCTACACCTAATTCTGCAGCGCTGTTTAAAATTGCCAATTTTTCGCCATATTCCCCCTATTAAAAATGATGCCTAAAAAAACTAGCATCATTTTTTTTTGTCAACAATATCAAGGCGTTGAGAGGTCAGGCGAATAGCTTAGTAGTAACGTTGAGGCACATAGTTGTACAACCAGTATGCCAATTATTTTTATTGATATTGCGCAGATATCGGGCTGGCCAGGGCATTTTAGCATCTTTTTTTTATGTTGCCTCACGTTACACGGCTATGCCATATAGAAGGGTGCGAGTAAAGTTATCTGAGGATGTATGATCAGGTTTGATAGTGATTATGGTGAGGGCGCTCACCCAAAAATTTTGGAAAAACTCAATGAGACGAATATGGTCCAAACGCCGGGCTACGGCGGAGATTCGTATTGCGAAGAGGCGGCCCAAATGATTAAAGGCTTATGTAAGAGGGATGATTTGGATGTCCACTTTTTGGTGGGGGGAACCTTGACTAACTTGCTTTCTGTTACAGCGTCCCTGCGCTATCACCAAAGCGTTATAGCCCCAACATGTGGCCATATTTTTGTGATGGAAACTGGCGCGATAGAGGCAGCAGGGCATAAAATTCATACACTCCCAGAAAAAGATGGAAAAATAACGGCTAGCCAAATTGACGAGGTTTGCGAGGAGTATTGGAGCAACAGTGCACGCGTTCACTTCACCCAACCAAAGCTGGTGTATATAACGCAGTCCACAGAATACGGGACGTTATACAAAAAGGCGGAAATTGCGGCGATTGCGGAGGTTTGTCGTAAGAGGGACCTATACCTTTACATCGATGGGGCAAGGCTAGGGTACGGCATGGCATCAGAGGAAAATGACGCAGACCTGCCGTTTCTTGCGGAACATTGCGATATTTTCTATATAGGAGGGAATAAGCAGGGTATGCTTTTCGGAGAAGCCATCATCATAAAGAACAGGGAAATTGCCAAAGATTTTCGCTCGCTCATAAAGCAGCGCGGTGGGTTATTGGCCAAGGGGCGGCTTTTAGGGATTCAGTTTTCGACGCTGCTTGCCGACAATTTGTATATTCAAATTGCTAAGCATGCTAATAGTATGGCGGATTTGATTAGGCAGGGCCTGAAGAAGATGAAAGTCAAATTCTTCGTAGAGAATACGACAAACCTCTTATTCGTTGTTTTACCTCTTACAGTATTAGAAGAGTTGAGTAAAGGCTATGCTTTTACTTATGGTAAAAAGATTAACGAAAAAGAGAGAGTTGTAAGGATAAGTACAAGTTGGGCGACAAAAGAAGAAAATGTACAGACGTTCCTTCGCGACATGGAAAGAGTGCTGAGCGAGAAACATTTGGGAATTGCGGCATAGCAAGCGGCATAGCGGCATAGTATTGGCCCCTCTGAAGTAATAGATTTTTGTTAGTGGCCTAGAAGGCGGAGTAGCTCTCACAAAGTTAGGGGTTTTGTGGGATGTTGGCCGTCGGCCACCGCCGTTGCGGCCTGTAGTCTGAAAATCAAAAAACAATGGTAGCCACGCCGTTTATTAATAAAGCCTTTACCTTTGTTTAATAAAATTTCCGAGGGTTGATGTTTTTAGTAAAACCCAAACGGAATGGACAAAGATATACATAACCGTCTCAGCTCCGGCTCACCGGCGCAAGAAGCCGATGCTGGAAAAGGCCGAGAGGAGGCTGGGACCGCCACAAAAGGCCACCCAGCTAGCCAACACGCTCAACAAACAGCCGCTAACAAAGAGCCCTCTGCATCCTTTTTTGCAAAAGATCGGAGGTTCCTTGACCCTAATTGGGAAGAAAATTCCTTTTTCCAGTCCATAAAAGAGCAGTATCTTACCTACCAATCAAATGTCCTACAATTCTTCGAGGCGGCAGACGCCCCACCAGCAGACAAAAAAAAAACCTTGTTTTGGGTGAAATTTTTTCTTGACGCTTGTTCTCCAAGCAATTTTCCGTTTACCAACCCAGCTGTCCTGCAAAAAACAATCGCGCAAAATGGGGAAAATTTCATAAACGGCATTAAAAACTTTTGGACAGATTTTATTTTTAACCCGTACCTTGTTCCCCCATTAACCAACACAGAATCCTTTGAATTAGGCAAAAATATAGCGACAACAAAGGGGAGTATCGTTTTCCAAAACGATATCTTTCAGCTTATTCAGTATGACCCAGTATTAAAACACACTCACAAATCCCCTGTTTTACTAATACCATCCTGGATCAATAAATATTATCTTTTTGATTTATCTCAGGATAATTCTTTTGTGAAGTTTAATTTGGCTCAGGGAAGAACTGTTTTTACGCTATCATGGGCAAACCCGACAAAAGAACACTGCGATTTTTCGATGCATGATTATTTGGAAGCTGGTATTAATACAGCTATCGACACTACATATAAAATAAACAAAGAACACCTCCCGCCAGATTGTGCCACTAAAGATATGACCGTTAACGTAATAGCAATGTGCGTTGGAGGAACTTTCTTTCTTGCTAAACTTGCAGAGGCCTGCGCGGCAGATGAGCCATTCCCCGTTGGGTCAGTTACGCTGCTTATGGCTCCGTTAGATTTCAGATTTCTCGAGTGGATCAACCTTTTTATATCAGAGCCATTTTTGCAAAACCAAAGCGTGGGGTGTTTAGAGAAAAAAGGCGTGCTTTTGGGGGAAATTTTTACAAAAATATTCTGCTGTTTGCGGGCGAATGATTTAATTTGGCCAAACTATGTAGAACGGTATTTGCTGGGAAACGAGTTACCCTCGCTGGATTTTTTGTACTGGAACCACGATACCCCGCGAATACCGCTAAAAATGCTGTTTGAGTGCATCAACAATTTTTTCTTCAAAAACCAATTTTTTGCGCAAAAAACTGATGAGTTTGGCGCCTTTTTGCAAGAAGGATTGAAAAAAATAAAAAATCATATGTTCGTTTTTGGAACTGAACGGGATCACGTCGTCCCCTGGGAATCATGCTTTTCAGCAGCTCAAATTTTTCCAAATTTGAAATTTGTACTTGGAGGGGCGGGGCATATTGTTGGCTGCATAAATCCGCCACATAAGCACAAGTATTACTATTATGAAAATACCATCAAAAAAGGGCAAAAAGCGGAGGATTGGCGGTCTAGTGCAAATAAAAAACAGGGGTCTTGGTGGACGACGTGGAATACATGGCAACAACAATTTGATGGTGGGGAAATAGCGTCGTACATGGCAACTTCATTTTTGGAGGAGGCCCCTGGCAGTTTCGCAAAGCAGCGATGATTGCGCGCTAACGGAATCGCCAAGTTTTTTCCTGCAGACCGTGCTCAACTCCCTCCTGCAAATTGTGCTCGGTACGCTAATGGGCCGCACCAACAAGGCCCAATCCCAAAGTGCCCGACGGCTATTACAACCCAATTTGCTCCGGCTGCAGTAGTGCGTGTTTCAGCACATCATCAACAGTAGACGCCAAAACAAATGTTAAGTCGTTCCTGATTTTTTCGTCAACCTCCTCCAAGTCTTTCTCATTGTCCTTGGGGAGGATCACCGTTTTAATCCCTCCACGGTGTGCCGAAAGTAGTTTCTCCTTTATGCCGCCAATTTCCGATACCTGCCCGCGCAAGTTCACTTCCCCGGTCATCGCAACGTCGTACCGCACAACAACATTCATTAAAGCCGACGTTAGCGCAGTGCAAATCGCAACTCCCGCAGATGGCCCGTCCTTTGGAGTCGCGCCCTCGGGAACGTGAACGTGGATATCGTGCTTTTCAAAATACTCGGTAGATACCCCCCAGGCCACAGACTTAGAGCGTACGTAGCTTAACGACGCCTGAATCGATTCTTTCATAACGTCACCCAAATTCCCCGTCTGAATAATCTTCCCATTTCCAGCGAAAATTAAGACTTCTATAAAGAGCATATCCCCGCCGGTTTCTGTCCAAGCCAGCCCCGTAGAAACCCCTGGGCTTTTAAACAATTCAGATTTTCCAAATGTATACTTGGGAACGCCGCAAAATTTCCGCAGCATTTCCTCATTGATTTGGATACTTTTTACATTTTTCGTCACGATCTCTTTTACGGTTTTCCGCGATAAATTCGCTATTTCCCGTTCGAAATTTCTTACGCCGGCTTCCCTGGTATACTCACGAAGCAATTTAATTAGCACTTCATCGGATACAGAAAACTCAGACGCTTTCAAGCCGTGTCGCTTCATTTGTTTAGGGAGCAGGTGGTCCCTTGCAATGTTGAGTTTTTCGTCTTCCGTATACCCTGGGATCCTGATCACCTCCATACGATCCAACAGCGGCTGTGGCATGTTTAGCGAATTCGCAGTAGCAACAAACATAACTCCAGACAGATCGTAGTCCACCTCGATATAATGGTCGTTGAAGGCGAAGTTTTGCTCTGGGTCTAGTACCTCCAGAAGGGCGGATGTCGGATCGCCGCGCCAGTCATGCCCCAATTTATCGATTTCATCGAGCAAGAAGAGCGGATTACTGGTTTTAGCTTTTTTCATCCCTTGGATGATCTTTCCAGGCATAGCACCTATATACGTGCTCCTATGGCCCCTGATCTCAGACTCATCGGCAACCCCGCCAAGCGAGACTTTTACAAAAGACCTGCCAGTCACTTCAGCTATCGATTTGCCAAGGGATGTCTTGCCAACTCCAGGAGGCCCAACAAAACAAAGAATTGGTCCCAGGCTCTTTTTCACACGCGACTGAACAGCTAAAAATTCGAGGACCCTTTCTTTAACGTGCTTTAGCCCGTAGTGATCCCTATTTAGAATTTTTTCCGCCGCTGTTATGTCAGTCTTTACCTTAGAGTCCTTTTGCCATGGGATATCTAGCAGCCACTCCAAATAACTCCGGACAACGTTCGCCTCGGAAGACATTACATTCATGGATCTTAGCTTTTTCAACCGCGATATGGCTCTTTCTCGGGCCTCTTTGGAGAATTTTGTGTTTCTAATGCGCTCCTCCATCGCCCTCGTTTCATCTTCGCCTTCTTCAGTATTCCCCAATTCCTTATGAATCGCGCGAAGTTGTTCGTTCAGGTAATACTCCCGCTGCGTTTTTTCAATTTGCTTTTTGACGCGCCCGCGGATGCGTCGCTCGACGTTATAAACGTTGTTTTCTGTTTCCAAGAGCGCAAAAACGTCCTCGAGGCGATGTATAACGTCCTGTTTTTCCAGGTATCTCTGCTTTTCCTTTATGCTAAGGGAAAAATACGAGATTATAGTATCTACCAAAACCCCGGGGTCAGGGATCTTCTCCGCCGCGACCAGGAATTCAGACGGGACGCGAGTGTTATACTTGGCATAATCCGAAAATTCCTTCAAAACTGCTTCTTTGACCAGGTGCACCTCTGATGCGTCCGAAATTACGTCCGGTTTTTCTATAACGTCGGCAACGATGTACTCCCCCGAAAAATCTACTGAAACGGCTTCTGCGCGCATCCTCCCGGACACTAGGATCTTGACTGTACCATCGGCCAAATCCAATACCTGGTCCAAAACGCATAGCGTCCCATGCCGATAAACATCACTCTCGGTAGGCGTTTCCTCCGTCGGCTTTTTCTGCGTTAATAAGAGCATCTGCTTGGTCTCAGAGTTCCACGCAGCCTTAACCGCAGCAACGGACCTAGGCCTTCCAACGAATAACGGAACAACCATATACGGGAAAATAACTGTGTCACGTAAAGTTAATATTGGGATCCGCCTCGTTTCTATTTTTTCCACTTTATTTTTTACTTTCGTGCTGGGAGCACTGCTTTTTTTTGCAGCTGGTGACATAACTAAAACAGAAAAGACGATTTACACATGCAGTCTACATAACTTTAACAAAAGCTACCATCACCTTTTTGTGAAAAACACGAGTTATCCTCAGAACCCCATACTTGTTGTTTTTTGTTTTGCAGTAGCCCCATTGCGAAAGCTTCGTTCTTTCTTTTGCCACGGTCTAGTGCAATGCACCCACAAGTCGCAGCAAATAGCAAGAAAATAAGCACAAATTATGGGCTATCTTTTGATGTTTATTTCGCTGGCGAATTGCCCATATAATTAACATACGAGCAAAGTTGCGCAACGATGTTCTCGTAGAGTGTTTTTTGTTTTGGCTTATTTTTTGTTTTGTTGAACCGGTTCAATGTTTTGAGTTTTAGTTAGTTTTTTTTAGTTTAGAGGAGGCTTACAATGAAGTATTTAGTAAAAGTATCAAGTTCGAAAAGGACTGTTCCCGCGTGGTACAGGAGTCGAGCTCCAGATTAAGTGAGGGCCCGGTTTACGGGCCCTGTTACAGCAGTAGACTATGCACAATGGCAATAGTAATGGCGCCGTTATTATTGTGGAGTGATTGCGTAGTCTACTTGTCCATTTTTAAAAATTACCCGCCACGGTAGCGTTTTCGCCATACCGTCAATATCAGCTTGTGTTAATAATGTATTGGACAGGTCGAGCTCGAAGAGCTTTTCAGGTTTGCCGGCAATCTTTACCAAAAAGCGGACATTTCTAAATTGCAGAACCGGACATTTCTAAATTGGTTTCCTCGCTGTTCTGCTTGGTTTTCCGTCCTCAAGCCTTCCTTCCAACGTACATGCGCTGACATATTTTGTTTTTTGCATTGACGTCATAAAAACTGTATTTATGATACCTTTTGTCTGGAAAAAACATCGCCCCTTTGCAGAAGTTGGGCTATTGGTCGTAAGGAGAACGGCAGACAAAATGGCGATGCACAGTCTAACCAGGGCGTTCAGCACTTCCAACCACGTCTGTTAATTTCCACAACAAAGAAAAGATAATGTATAATCAATGTATAAGCCTTAATTTATTACTTAACTTTTACTGGAGTACTTTGGAACAGTTAGCCCTTTTTGCCCATACTTTTTTCTCATTTGATATGACCTGGACAGAGCCAAAAAAGTGAGTGCATAGTGGCGCGATTATGGTGTATGTTATCAGCAGAGAAGTTACAGGAAGAGCCGTGAGAAATATGAAAAATTGGGCGAAATTAGCGGGGATTACGCTGTTGTTAGCATGTGCTTGCCAAGATGCCACGTGTGCTGCCTCGCGGCAACACGCCCAGCAAAGATTTACTGCAGCAGAAGACCAACAGCTTCGCGCTCTAGCGGCTCATCTGCCGTGGGCAATAATTGCACAGGTGCAAGGAAGAACGACTCGAGTGTGGGAAACAATTGCAGCACAGATACCAGGCAAAACGGCTCGACAGTGCAGGTTGCGCTGGCAGCGGCTTCATAATGCTGTACAGGTCCCATGGACTCCAGAAGAAGATGCTACCCTGATTGCGCAACGTCAACGCACGGGCTCCAGCTGGGACGGAATAGCATCGTACTTGCCAGGAAGAACAGCGGACAACGTAAGATATCGATGGACGAACTACTTGGCACAGGCCTCTGAGCAACAACAAGTTGCCCCACAAGTAGGCCCCCCACTCCAGCCTACACTTGACCCGTTTCCCCTCCCCCGCAAAAAACTACGCGAGGAACTCCTTGTATTCCATAAGTACCTCCAGTTTCATCCACCCTGTCCACAGCACTTTCACACCAGGAGGCCCA
>JAIRNU010000071.1 GCA_031257945.1 Holosporales bacterium | reverse complement strand
TAAAAACAGAGTGAGAATACAATGGTAAAAATATAATTAAAAAAGATGCAGAAGAGTTTTGAAGATGGTAAAAATTAAGCTGGACAGAAGTGGTTACAAAACGTTCCGGGAATTACAGCTTACTGTTGCTGCTACATTTTCTGGGTCAGGGAAGGCATACGCAAATTGGTGAAAGCAGATTTTGTCCTTTTTTTCTAGCGCATCAACCTGTCTTAGATTGTCCGGTACTCCAGAAAAATTCCATGCACACAGTTCTTGTAGTAAAGTAGGCTTCGTATCACCCAACGGATAAACGTTCCACACTTCTGGCGTGGTATTAAATCTGCCAAGTAAGCCAAAAGACGCCACAATAAATCCCTCCGCTGTACTACTAGCGGAAATTGACGGTGGAGCTGATGCCGATGAAAAAGACGAGGCGACACAACACATCCATAAAATAAACAATACAACTCTCATAAATCCCTCAAAGAACTAAAAAAACTCACAAAAACACTACTTCTTTTTATTCAGCCACAACTCCACCCCATCAACATAGGCCATACCATAAATAGTCTCATACATACTTTCACCGGCTTCAGCGCGCCCAGGAGAATATATAACATCCTCCTCTGCTACACCATCATCAAGGTATAAACGAGCCTCATGATAACAACGCTTCTGTGACATTAAAGCCCTTAGTAAAGTCACAAAATCATCCAAGCTCTTGATATCCTTAACTTTCTTTTTGTATCTATCCTCCGCTTGAGCTATGGCATCTTCCATCGTACATTCTTTCATTTCAAAAGCCGATAAAAGTACCTCAAGTCGTCCGATTAACGGAGAATTTTCCACTTCATTCTTAAAGTTACCGTTATATGGCACTTGTTCTTCTACGAAATCGCGATATTCCACTGCTTTCTTCGCGCTAAGTCCCGCTTGCTCTAATGTGTCAAACCATGGCACATACAATCGGGCCTCAGACTTACTGACAAAAAATCCAGGTCTGACCTCTACTTGTCCAGGCTCAACTTTTCCCCACTTAGTAGGTACTGGCGCCATCGGCCAACCTGCTGTTTTGTCAACCACACACTGACTACCATAACTGCTCCAACAAAAAGCTCCTACTCCAAGCCCCACTATAAACCTTCCAACAACTCCATTCATTTCCGTCCTCCACTCAAAATAACCGCACACTGTGGCATTATATAGTGTCTGGGATTGCAAAAACAACTTCTCCGCATAATGGTGTCACAAAAATGTTAAAAAACTGTTACTACTCACCTATCTTGCAAGTACGCGAACGCCTTTGTCCCCTTGGTAATGCAACAGCGCCCATTTTTTGAGCAACGCGTAAAAGCTGTTGTGTGACGCGCAAATGTATGCCTTTGGGACGCTGATCAAGAATTGATCGCTATGGCCCTACCAAGGGAACAAAGGCTTTCTCGCGTTCGCAGGATAGGTGAGTAGTAACGTAACGAATTTAGACAAGGATGGAACGCAAATACAGTCTTATGCTAGCATGCCGTGTAGTCTTTAGCAAAAAGTGAACACAATGGGTTTTAATTGCGGCATAGTAGGCCTTCCAAACGTTGGTAAATCAACGCTTTTCAATGCACTAACGCAAACGGCCGCCGCCGAAGCCGCTAACTACCCTTTTTGTACAATAGAGCCAAATGTTGGTTGCGTCGCAGTGCCTGATGATCGCCTGCACACCCTAGCAAACATTGCAAAATCGCAAAAAATTATACCAACACAAGTGGAGTTTGTTGATATTGCTGGGCTTGTTAAGGGGGCGAGCAAGGGCGAAGGACTTGGCAACCAGTTCCTCGGACATATACACGCAACAGATGCTATTGTCCACGTGCTGCGCTGCTTTGAGAATGACGATATCAGCCACGTTGACGGGGACATTGACCCCCTCCGAGATTTTACAACGGTTGAGACAGAGCTTATGCTTTCCGATATGGAAAGCCTGGAAAAGAGGATATTGAAAAATTCCAAAAAGGGGGCGGCGCTTACGAAGGAAATGAAAGAAGACCTCGAGCTTATGGAAGAAGCTTTGGCTATACTTCAAACGGGGGAGCATTTCAGCGCAAGCGGGAAAGCAGGACGATTTAGACGGTTAAACATACTGAGCGATAAGCCCATCCTGATTGTATGCAATGTGTCAGAGGACGATGCTGTTCTTGGCAATAAATTTACGCAGGATGTTGAGAGGTATGCCGCCCAGCGGAACACCGAAGTCGTTGTTATTGCCGCATCAATAGAAGCAGAGATTGCGTCACTAGGGTCTTCGGAAGAGCGCAAGAATTTCTTGGAAAGCATCGGGTTGGCGGAGTCTGGCTTATCGAAAGTAATCAAAGCTGGGTATAAGCTTTTGAACTTGGAAACGTTTTTTACCGTAGGCCCCGCAGAAACGCGGGCTTGGTCTATCGCGAAAGATACGAGGGCTCAAGACGCTGCAGGAGAGATACATACGGACTTTAAAAAGGGGTTTATCTGCGCTGAAACTATTCATTACGAAGATTATGTGAAGTGCGGCGGAGAGGTAGGGGCGAAAACTGCCGGGAAAATGCGGCTGGAAGGAAAGGAGTACATCGTGTGCGATGGCGACGTTATGCACTTCCGATTCAACGTGTGATATCCTTTTTTGGCTGCATTCAGGCTTGTTTTGGCCCGCTAGTTAGCAGTGGCCAGTTAGTCCGCAGTTGCCCGCAGGCCGCAGAAATATCGCGCCCTCTCGGGATGCGGACAATTGCAGTGTACCCAGCCTTCATTAAGATTTTGGCAAAAGAGTCCATTCTGCTCTGACTGGACGACTGAAACGACGCGCCGGGCCAAGGATTCCACGGGATAAGATTGAATTTTGCCGGAAGCCCCGCAACCAGCCGCACAAGACTTTTGGCATCGTTATCTGAATCGTTTACTCCGCTTAGCATGACATATTCGAATGTCAACCGACGCATTTGGTTGATGCCTGGATAACTGCGACATGCCTCAATTAATTTCTCTAGCGGGTATTGTTTGTTGATTGGCATAATACTGTCCCTAATTTTATTATTAGCTGCGTGCAAAGAAATCGCCAAGTTTACGCCAAGCTCCTCCCCGCAACGCTGTATTAGCGGCACGACGCCGGCAGTAGAAAGCGTGATCCTCCTTTTGGAAAAGGCCAATCCATCAGGAGCCATAACGATTTTCAGCGCTGTAGAGACGTTGCTGTAGTTATGGAGGGGCTCTCCCATGCCCATCATGACGATATTCGTCAGAACTCTTTTTTGATTACAACGGCCCTTATCTGCTAGCAAATCGCGCATCAGTAGTATCTGCCCAACAATCTCGGCAGCCGTAAGATCCCTGGAAAATCCTTGAGTCCCAGTGTAACAAAACGAACACCGCACAGGGCACCCAACCTGCGACGAAACACACAGAGTCCCGCGCTCCTCGTCTGGGATGAAAACCATCTCAACAACGTCGCCGTCAATCATCTTTATCGCGATTTTCTCCGTCCCGTCAGATGAGAATTCATGCTTCACTATATCTGGGCGCGTAATAGCGAATTTATCAGCTAGCTCCTTGCGCATAGACAACGGCAAATTACTCATCTCATCGAAGAGTTTCGCCCCGTCGCCGTAGATCCATAACCAAACTTGATTAGCCCGCCATGGCTCGTATCCATGCTCAGCGAAGGCTTTGCGAATGGCGTTTTTTTCTAATCCAAGTAAAGAAATTTTCTCCATTAGGTGTTTTTACATCTCATCGCTGGCGTCGACTGAAATCCTGAGGTCATCGTCAAAATCATCCTCAAGAACAACCTCAATTTCTCCAGCAACACTTTCATCTGCCCCATCTATTCCATCGAAAACGTCTATATCTACGATATTAGCTTCAGCCGTACGCCGTCTTGATTTCGAAAAAGTCATTACTTCGGCGGCTGTACCGCACTTTGGACACACCGGCAACTGGCTTCTAAGGTCGTAGTAACGCACAGAACACCCAGCACACACCCTTTTTTTCCCCCAATTCGGATTTACCACAAAATTCTCCAAAAAAACGAACCACTCCACCTTTTTACAAGGATGTTTATAGGAATGCAACATGTTAGGGGAGCTTTGTGACTTTTTTTTACTGGGGGTGCATTAATAAGGACAACTCTACAGCCTCAGCCCAATAATAAACCCAATTTCGATGTTTTTAAGGGTTACTGGAACGACCATCCTGTCCTTTTTATCCTTCATTTCTGCTACACTATTCCCTGTCGCTAGTTCCATCACACCAGTTGGATCATACGCAGCATACCGCATCTTCAAGTCTTTCTCTTTGGCCAAGAAATACTTGCACTCCACTCCGAGGAAGAACCTTTCTATAAAAAAGCATCGTATTCCGCACCCAACGGTAAGCGACGTAATAAAATTGGCAGCAGCTTTGACTTCTGGGAATTTCATCGTATCTACAGTCAAACCCTCCTTCCCGAAATACGTCCCAATTTTCGTACCGCCTAAATCGCCAATAATCGTTCCGCGCAGTACTGGCTTTTGGACGCAAAAACCGCATGTTACAAAAACGAAGCTATGGCTGATGTTTACCCCGGCCAGGGCGTCAAATCCAAAGCTGAAGCGGTTTCTAAAGGACAAATCTGAGGTCATCGTGTATTTGCCCGTCGATGCTTGATATGACCAGGTTTCCTTGATATCCACGTCACGCGGCTCATAACCGACGTAAACTTGTCCGCCAAGCCCAAACACATTAGGCAACCCATATGTATAGCCTGACACAACCTGCCCGGAAAGCTTCGTTGACTTATATTCCTTAGCCAAAGAACGCTTCGGCTCCTTTTGAAAATTTAACTCGACTTTCTTTCGAGCGCCGCCGCCTTTGACGCCAAAGTAATATCCTGTTACAGCGTTACAACTTGCCCCGCACAACATGGCAAGAGCAAGGATTACCTTGTTTGCGCCTACCTTTCTCAAAGCCGTTCTCCATCCACAAAAAAGACAACAAATGTTAGCAAAATTCACGCTGCGGTGCATTAAACTTCTTATAGCGAAACTTGCCCAAGATCAGCGCATATAGAATTAACTATCTATTTACTATTTGTATGATAGAGTACCCAATAGTTCCTCATGTTCTCTCAAGACAACAACAATGCCCCCAAAACCACTCCTAGCGGTACTGGCCCTTTGTTCCATTAGTACAAGCCATATGTATTCCTCGCAGACGGCAAATGGGCGCAATGCCGGCCGTGGCTAAACTCGTTGGAAGAGGCGGAAGATCCAGCAGAATAGACTTTATGAAAGTAAGTTTACCTGCCCATCATGAAGCCCCCTACAAAAGTTTGCGACGCTGTGGGGGCCCAGAATGCTTTAGGAAGGAGATAGCCTCATCGAACAATTTCAAAATAAGCTTGGCTGGAAAGACGGTATGTCCCGAAAATGCCGCCGAATAATTGATTTTTCGCTTAATAGCTTTTGTGTTAGAATGCGCTATTCGTGGGTGGTGTACTGTATATCATGAGTCATAATTATTCTTTAGGCAAGTATGTGTATCTCGATTCTCCGGCGACGACCCAATGCGACCCCAGGGTTACTGAGAAGATGGTGCCGTTTTTCCAGGAGCTCTACGGGAATGCTCACTCAAAGAACCATGCTTACGGGTGGGCCGCAGAGGAAGCTGTAGATATCGCACGAATGCATATAGCGGATTTTTTAGGGGTAGACGACCGCGAAATAATTTTTACAAGCGGCGCGACAGAGGCCAATATAATAGCTATCCGTGGCATTGTTGATTACCATAGGTATAAAGCAAAAACACCACAGATTCACGTTATAACATCGAGTATAGAGCACAAATCAATACATGCCTGCTGTGAGCAGCTTGAAGAGGAGGGAGTTCGAGTAACCTACCTTCCGGTCGATAAGAATGGGCTTGTTGCGCTAGATCAGCTGGCCAATGAAATTACGAACCAGACTGTGCTTGTTTCCATAATGGCGGTTAATAATGAAATCGGCGTGATACAACCGCTCCAAAGAATTGGGGAAATTTGTGCAAAGAGTGGCGTCGTGTTCCACTCTGATGTAACGCAGGCAGTTGGTAAGCTGAAAATTGATTTTAATGGGAGCAATATTAGTTTGGCCAGCCTATCGTCGCACAAAATCTACGGCCCCAAGGGGATTGGCGCGCTATTTGTAAAAAGGCGGCCAGTAGTCAGGCTTCGCTCAATTTTCCCTGGTGGCGGGCAAGAGCGCGGAATAAGAGGCGGAACGCTGCCGGTCCCACTTTGCGTTGGGTTCGGAGAGGCCTGCCGTATCTCATCGCAAGAATTTCCCGACGAATTTCAGCGGATTTCTAGCTTGAGTGAGCGACTTGCGGCGGGGATCCTTGGAAACATTCCTTTGGCGAAGCTTAATGGCGAGAAAATCAGCAAAGTCCCGCATATCTCGAATTTTGCATTCCCTTATGTAGAGGGAGAGAGCATCATCATGGGGCTCGAGAATATTTGTTTATCTACTGGGTCTGCTTGCTCATCTACAAGCTTGAATCCATCTCACGTCCTTCAAGCTATGGCCGTGGACGAATACGCCATCCAATCGTCTGTACGCTTTGGGATACACCGCTTTACTACTCCAGAGGACATCGATATCGTTTTGGAAAAACTCCCTGTAGTTATCGAAAAGCTTAGAGGGATGAGTCCGCTGTGGGATATGTATCAAGAGGGTGTTGATTTTAACGAAGTAAAATGGATGTAGGCTCGTGTTTGCTGCCCTCACCGACCGCCCTATAAATTAAGCGGCAATATTAGCACTAAAAAATTGCGCGACGGGTGTTTTTTGTTGCATTTTGTGGCGGGAACGAGTACAAAAAGCAAAGGATAGTACATACAATTGGCCCTCATGAGGTTAAAAAATCTTAAATTCCTCTTCCCGTTAAATAGCTGTAGCGTTTTGTACTACATAGCTAGCGTTGATGTTTCTGATGCGATGTTTAAGTGGCAGCGCCCTGATACTAACACATTGTCTTTGTACAGACGGGATTTTTACGCCAATTGGCGCAAATTCAGCTTTTCAGTGGAAATCCTCTCAGGTGGTATTATGGGGGAGAAGGCTGTTGCAAATGTAAAGACTACTTACACGCAAAAAGGCGCAGAGGCCGCATGTTTTTTAATATGGTGCTATATATGCCTAATTCGCAAGCTTTCCTTCGAAAGTTTGGTGCAGCTTCCCCCCGATGTGTATTGCAAACTTAACGAAAACGGCCAAAAGCTTATTACCAGAATTTTTGAGTTGTGCGACATTTTTGAGCATGATCCTGATAAACTAAAATATTGGGCATGTATAATTGGTAGTGTCGTGCGGTTACAAATGGGTGGGGACGCAACGGAAAATTCTGAAGCTTTTATAGATTTGCTTACAAGAGCCTTAATTAAGCGATATTTTATTTGGGATGGGGATGTAAATGCATACGATAGTAGTGCGTTTCTTCCGACTTTTTTAAGTATTGTAGCTGGTGCTGTTGCAGGAGGTTCTATGCAAGGATTTGCCGCAGGTGCGCAGCAGACAGCATTAGTTACAGAAAATGAACAAGTATTTCGTAGACTGGTCGGTGCCATGAGGTATCTCGTTGAAAATTGTGCAGCAAATATGACAATCGTCACACAATCAGGTACTGCTGTAGAAAGGCGCGAAGTAATATCGCCAATTGCTGCTAATGCGAAAGTAGCCGGGGATAGCCAGTTTGAGTTATCGAAATCGTTCTTCTCGCTACTTCCTAGGTACTGTTGCGCACAGTCATGGCAATCTTCGGCTGCAACTATATTCCGCGGTTGGCTGGCAGATTTTTGTTTAGATCCAAGAGAAACACAAGCAATCGTTAGTTCATATTCAGATGATCCAGTAGATTTCTTAGTCGGCTCTCTTGCTACGCATTGTACAAAGGAGCAGCCTCGTGACGATGGCAGTATCGGAATACGCCACACAGCTGCTTTCATTGAAGTCCTACGCTCCCTTGATCATTACACTCTTCGCCGCCTCTTTATGTCAGCGCCCTTTGCTGCACGTGTAGCACATTTCATTTCTTCTCATAATTTTCCCATGATTCACGCCGTCAAAGAACTTGCTGAAACGCATGGCCTAGACTGGCGGAGAATTGTTTGTACTGTTGCTGCAGGCAAGACGGCATTGGAACGTGCTTGTGCAAAGGAGTTGTCTACTGACAAGACGGAGGAACGTGTTTGTGCAGAGAATGCGTCGATGATAGCTGAGGTCATGTTGAATCCTGCAGCAGACAGCTTTTATCCAGTTTTTTCCGCAGATTATTTATTGCTTAGTCCTTTAGGCGGATTTGGGCGTTGCCCGTTGCATTCGGCACTTTTTTGCAGTGCTATAGGACAAGAAATGCGTGAGCAATTCATCTCTATAATTCCACCGCGTAGATTTTTCTGTTTTCTAAGAAAAACGATGGGCAGTGTTATTACGACCATAGAAGCAACTCCATCATCATGGCCAATAATAAAGGACCTTTTCGGTAAATTGTCGCGGACACACCAAAAAGCCCTTTTGCTTACAAGAATGGGGGATGGTTATACAGTACATGCACATATTTTACATGACTTGAATCGACTTATTGAGTGGAGCAACCGAGCGGAGCTGCTGCCAGTCCTTGCAGATTTGGCCCCTTATATACGATCTCTTGACACCACACTAGATCTCGCGCATCCAGACGATGAGCCACTAGTCTTCCCTGATGATGCTGACGAATTGCCTATTGGCGTGAGCGTATTGCCGGCGTTCGTTAAAGTGGCTCATGAAGCAGAGGCCGCAAGACTGCCCGCAATACAAAAAACAAATGATAATGAGAAAATGGCGGAGGTAGCATCTTGGCGAAGAGACCGTGACGCCTTACGATGGTTCATCTTGGCAGAAGTTAGTGATATCAAGGACGAGCTTGAACATCGCATAGAGGGCTCTGACAAAGGGCGCTGCAAAGCAGCATACGATGGACTAAGCGCGGCGTACATGGATATAGCGCAAGCATTAGTGTGGCCGGGAAACACAGACTATAGCGCTGAAACACCATTTTATGAGATAGATGCTAAAGTTTCGAACGCAGTACTAGCGGCAAAAGTAAAATTCATTGCGGATATTGCGGCGGTGGAATCTCACTACTTTATTAGCGACGTGTACGTGGATTTACGAGTAAAAATGTACCGCGCAATACTGCTGAAAAGGCGAGAAGTATTGGAGAGTCAACTTGCTGCTGCCAAAAGTCGAGTAGAACAGTTTTGCGACATGCAGCGTGAGAATGTTATCAAGCTAGCGCATGAGTGCCGACGTCAATTTGCGTTAAATACACGCAGAATTTTAGATGGTAGATGCGATGATGCTCTGGAAGAACAAGAGCGGAATAGACACCTCTACGTTGCCAGACAGTTGTGTGACGTACCGTTCGTTGCAAGTGAAGAGATCCCGTGGCTTTGTGCAGATTTTGACAAGGTGAAAGCAAGCGCAGCCGCAAAACAAGCGGAATATGATGAGTTTATGCGCACATATTTTCCTGGCGCCGCTACTGATTCTACGTGGCAACCGCCAGTTTTGAACATGGAGACTTTTGCGGAAGAACTGGCGAGGGTGTACCAAGGCGCAAGCCAGCCAATGCCAATGCCCGAGGCCCCTGTGGAACTGGCAGCACGAGTACCAGCAAATCTAGGCCCAGCGGTAGTGCCTGACCCTGTGCCCGATCCAGTCGCACCTGAGCCAGGACCAGCAGCAGTGCCTGCTGTGCTCGATCCAGTCCCAGCAGACCCTGTGCTCGATCCAGAAGATGGGGAACCAGATCCTGCGTTTCTGGGGAATATTCCGAGAAGGGTCTGGGTTACTGCAGGTCTATTGGGCAGTACTGTTGTTATTGCTGCAGTATATTACCTCTTGATGAACTACTACCGCCCCGCGAGAATCCCAAAATTAGCTTAAGTTAGTATTGTTTCCACAATGGACCTCTGAATTTTTAGGCGCCAATTACTTGTAGAACTTGGCGCCTCATCACCGTGTGGTCAATACCTAATATTGCGCACACACCGTTTAACTGTAATCTGCAATTCGCGGCCTGTTTCCCACCACGCCACGAAACCCGCACCATACCTCAATTTTTACACCGGGGGGGGGGAGAAATTTCCCTCCCCCATATTTTTTAAAAACAAAGCGCTACGCGGCTTTTATTGTATGGTGGGAAAACAGGCCGCGAATTACAGCTTAAAGAAACGTCCCTTTTACTACTTCGAAGAAACCATATGTCTGTACCTCAAAAAGGCACATCATCGTCATACGTCTGTGCTTCTACGGCTTGAGCTGGCGTTACAACTGCAGCAACGGGAATTTCATCAGACACTGAAGACCGAGCATCAAGCAGTGCGACCTCTCCTTTAAATTTGCTCACTACTATTTCAGTTGTATACCGTTCAATTCCTTGAGCGTCTGTCCATTTTCGTGTCTGCAGCTGCCCTTCTACATACAATTTAGATCCCTTCTTTACGAATCTTTCAACAATATCCGCGAAATGATCGTTAAAGACAGCTATCCTGTGCCACTCAGTTTTTTCTATGCGCTCCCCAGTTACCTTGTCCTTACGCAACTCACTTGTCGCGATAGAAAAACTGGCCATTTTGCTACCATCCTGTATCGTACGAATCTCAGGATCCTTCCCGACATTACCTACGACTATCACCTTATTGATCGACCCTGCCATGGACCATTCACACGCAAATAAACCATACAGTCACGCTATACCAAAAAAAGCAAAAAAGCAAATACGGTATCTGGGGGTGCTGGATACGAGGCCTCAGCACCCTACACATCCAGCTATCCCTTGAAATGCGCGGTATTCATCGGTAGGAACAAGCACTTGAAACAAGCATGTAGGAATCTTGCATCTAGTTGGAAGCGCCCGCCACCCACCCCTCTGTGTTACTGGTGGTTGGCTGGGAGCGATGGTGCGGCCTCCTGCGTTTCTAGTGTTTTGGCGATTTTGGTAGTGGTAACAGTAGTATAGCTAAATTTCTTGAAAATCCATCAATAAGTAACTATTCAACGCCAAGAATTCCAGGCGGCGAAACCGGTCAGAGCAGTGTGGCTGTCAATAAATTCAGCTATAGTAGCGTATCCACCAAGATTCTTGGAGATTTTGAAGGGGCTGTAGTGTACTCCTGGATTTCTGGGGAGACTGAACTGGCGGGGCCTGTATCCCCTGGATTTCTAGGGGGGTCAAGTATTTGCAAAGTCTTAACGATTCCTTAACCTTTTTGTGATATCCTTTAAATGGGGGACCATCCCAAGCCCCCGCCCGCCCAGGGGCCGGGCCATAGCTGTCGTGATCTATATTCTTATAGTGCCACAAAAAGGGTTAACAAGTCAACCTATTTTCAGTTAAGAATGTATTAAAAATGAAAATAAATATTTGGGGGCCTAGTATTGGGATGGTATTACTACAGTAACGGTTTATTGCAAGCGTTACGAAATTAAATCCAAACAAATGTGTAGCGTGCTTCTGGGTGACTCTGATGTGGTGACGCCTGTATCCCTGAGTTTTCTAAGAGTTTGATGTGGCGCTGGCTGTATGCCCTGTATTTCTGGGGGTTCTGAGCGAGCAGCACCTGTATCCCCTGGGTTCCTTGGGGGTTCAAGTATTCGCAAAGTATTAACAATTCCTTAACCTTTTTGTGATATCCTTTAAATGGGGGGCCATCCCAAACCCCCGCCCACCCCTGGGGCTACACTTGACCCGTTTCCCCTCCCCCGCAAAAAACTACGCGAGGAACTCCTTGTATTCCATAAGTACCTCCAGTTTCATCCACCCTGTCCACAGCACTTTCACACCAGGAGGCCCA
>JAIRNU010000019.1 GCA_031257945.1 Holosporales bacterium | reverse complement strand
AGAGTACAAGTTACACCACATTTTGTACTTCACAATTATTGCGATTTTACATAAAGCCTATACATACGCTGATGTTCATCGTTTTATCGTGGTGCATTTTGAAACTCTAAAAAAGATGTCAAAAGGAAGTACACAAGGCAACACCGGGCCTCGCCATCCCTCCCTCACAAAACTGTCACTACGATGGAGATTTCTCTTCGGTAGTTTCATCCTGCTCAGTCACGGATTCCCCAGCAGCAGCCTCTGCATCAGCCACAACCTTCGCGACGTCAACAGTCCACACACCTGTTGCATCATCGGCTGCATCATCAGTCGCAGCAGGAGCAGTTTCAACCTTCACCTCGGCATCATCAGCTTCCGCCTCCACCTCGGATTCCCCAGCAGCAGCTTCTGCATCCGCCACAACCTTCGCGACGTCAACAGTCCACACACCTGTTGCATCATCGGCTGCATCATCAATCGCAGCAGCAGCTTCAACCTTCTCCTCGGACTCCTCAGCAGCGATCCCGCGAGTCTCTAGCTCTCCGGCATCGCCCTGATACGTTGAAACATAAGACTGAGACAAAGACTGCGACACCGATTGGCCATCACCCCAAGTATCGGACTCAACGGTATCAGACTCAACGGTATCGGACTCGTCCGCAAACTCATCATCTGAATCCGAGGACTCCAAAAAATCATAGTAATCCCGCTTCTCCGACACCGCTTCGTTAACCAAGCATATCACCGCCATAGGAGCGTTATCGCCATAGCGCCTCCCGACCCTTACAATGCGCAAGTATCCACCATTACGATCCAAGAAACGCTCCGCCAACGCGAAAAGGATCTGAACCGCGTCTTCGCTTCCTATTTTCGCAAGCGCCTGCCTTTGGATGTGAAGACGCTTAGATTCAGGACTAGCCAAGTACTTTTTCCCCAAAGTAATCACTTTCTCAGCAAGCGGCTTTAATTCCTTCGCCTTAGGCAATGTGGTCTTTATCAGTTCATGCTCAATCAAAGAACAAATCATATTCTTGAACATACTAGCCCGGTGCTCAGACGTTCGATTCAGCTTGCGATGCGCCATTGCGTGTCTCATAAAATCTCCTCCTTTACGTTAACAACTGTATGGATCGTCCAATCCCTTGGACAATTCATCTATATTCTCTGGCGGCCAACTTGGAACCGTCATTCCAAGCCCTATACCCATTTGGGCCAAAACCTCCTTAATCTCATTAAGCGACTTACGCCCGAAATTTGGAGTCCTTAGCATTTCCGCCTCTGTTTTCTGGACCAAATCACCAATATACACAAGATTCTCATTTTTCAAGCAATTAGCGGATCTAACGGACAATTCCAATTCATCCACCCTGCGCAGTAAATTCTTATTAAACGGCAGGCAACTTCTTTCTCTTCCAAAACTTGCAATCTTTGGCTCATCGAAATTAATAAACTGCTGCAGCTGGTCGACCAAGATCCTAGCCGCGTACGCCAGGGCATCATCGGGCTTTATAGAACCATCCGTTTCAACGGTCATAGTAAGCTTATCATAGTCGGTCTTTTGCCCAACACGCGTTTGCTCAACACCGTAAACAACCCGACAAACCGGCGAAAACAAAGCATCAATCGGGATAACCCCCACAGTCTTAACTTTCTCAGGATCATACACCGCGGGAACGTACCCTTTCCCCGAAGCCACCGTCAATTCCATCTCCAGCTTCGCGCCGTCCTCAAGGGTACATATCACAACATTAGGATCAAGAATTTCCACCCCAGCCGCTGGCACAATATCAGCCGCCGTAACGACCTTCGGGCCAACAACCGAAATCCTCACTTTCTTTTGTAAATCAGATAGAAGTTTCACGCCAACAGACTTGATATTAAGAATAATATCAGTAACATCCTCCCTTACTCCAGGCACTGTCGAAAACTCGTGCAGCACCCCCTCGATTTTAACGGCAACAAAAGAGGACCCCTGCAAAGAGGAAAGCAGTATCCTCCGCAGAGCATTGCCCAATGTCATACCAAAGCCACGTTCTAGCGGTTCAGCGACCACCATCGCTTTACGCATAGCAGGATCCACGTACTGAACATCCAGTTTCGAAGACCTAATCAAGGATTGCCAATTTTTTTCAATCACAAACACTCCACTCACTCAAAATCCCCCTTTCCGGGGGAAACAAAACACTATATCCTACGTCTCTTTGGCGGCCGGCACCCATTGTGCGGCACAGGAGTCGTATCAGATATAGAAGTAACATTCACTCCAAAAGATTGCAATACCCTCAACGCAGTCTCCCTTCCTGCTCCGGGGCCCTTTACCACAACGCGAACCGTCTTAACACCGTGCTCAAGCGCCTTTTTTACGGCCAATTCCGCCGCAACTTGCGCAGCATACGGCGTAGACTTTCTGGATCCCTTAAACCCGACCATCCCAGTAGACGACGAAGCTATCGCATTGCCAGCTGGATCAGTGATAGTAATTAGCGTATTATTAAACGTCGAATTGACGTACGCCACAGCGGACGGAACGTTCTTCTTGTCCTTACGCTTTAACTTTTGAGAATTATTAACAGCCATGATTCACCTTTTCCTTATTTTGCAATCTTCTTACCAGCGATCGGAAGCGCCCTACCCTTGCGCGTCCTAGCATTCGTATGCGTCCGCTGCCCACGCACCGGCAACCCCTTTCTGTGCCGCAACCCTCTATAGCACCCAAGGTCCATCAAACGCTTCACATTCATCGAGACTTCCCGGCGAAGATCCCCTTCGACCTTATAATTCCCGCCGTCAATAATTTCGCGAATTTTTAATACATCCGCATCCGTTAGTTTATGCACCCGAGTATCCGGAGAAACACCGGCCTTCTCAAGAATCTCAACCGCGTTAACGGGCCCAATACCATATATATAACGCAAAGCAATTCCTACTTTTTTTTGTGTTGGAATATTAACACCAGCTATACGTGCCACTTTATCTCCTCTCTTCAAATAACTTTTCTAAAACACACTTAACGACTTTTTCCACCTGCTGCGACACTTCGGCAAAGCCTAAAGACGCATCAATGATGTTGAGGATCCCCCTCTCTTTATAAAAATCAATAATCGAGGCGGTCATAAGCCTATACGTCTCCAACCTTTTCATTATCGACTCCTCATTATCGTCGTTCCTTTTGCTAAACTCTTTGGAGCCGCACTTATCGCACACACCCTCAACCCGCGGCCGCGCAGTCCTTTCGTTATAAACGCAACCACAGCCCGCACAGGAAAACCTGTGTAAAATCCTATCTGCGATACTCTCATTACTAATCTGGAAATAGCAAACCTCAAGCAACCAATCGCTATCTTTAGCAAAAACCTCATCCAAAGCCTCCGCTTGGGAGACCTTCCTAGGATACCCATCGAATAGTAGCCTATTTGCCGACGTCTTTGCAACAAAATTATCAACCATTACGTTAATAACGCTATCAGACACCAACCCGCCAGAATCGCAAATACCCTTTATCTCCAGGCCTAACTCCGACCCGGAGGCTATTTCCTTCCGCAGCTCATCACCAGCCGCAAAAGCCACAAACTCGTAGTCTTTCTGCAAAAAAGACGCCTGTGTGCCCTTGCCGCAGCCCGGAGGACCAACAAAAACCAAAGCACACTTATTATAAATTTTACAATTGCTGCAATTATTACAAGCATCGTTATGCATATCAAAACCTCCCCTTCATTTTCGATTTACGGATTAGGCCTTCATACTGGTGCGCGACGAGATGCGACTGGACCTGACTAATAGTATCAATCGTCACGCTTACAACAATCAAGATGCTGGTCCCCCCAATATAAAATGGCAACGACAATTTCGTCACAATAAATTCAGGGATCACACAAATAGACGCCAAATAAATAGCACCAACAGAAGTTAACCGCGTAAGCATATAATCAATATAATCCGCTGTCTGCTTGCCTGGCCTAATGCCTGGGATATAATTTCCCGCCTTCCTAAGGTTCTCTGCGGTTTCTTCCGGATTAAACATCAAAGCGGTATAGAAGAACGCGAAAAATATTATCAACCCAGTGAAAAAGAGTATATAAAGCAACTGGTCGCGCGCAAAAATATTCGAAAATATCCGCAACCATGAATCCTCCGAAACGTTCACAAAAGCAACGATCGTCGCAGGGAATAACAACAGCGAAGAGGCAAATATTGGCGGAATCACACCAGAACTGTTCAACTTCATAGGAAGATGCGTACTCTGCGCGACCGCCGGCATATTAACGGAAACCTGGCGTTTAGGATGCTGAATCGGGACTCGGCGCTGGGCCCGCTCCATAAACACAACGTAGTATATTACGCCAACGATACCAAGCAACACCAAAAACAGCACAGGCAAAGAGATCGCCTGCTGGCGCCCCAATTCAAACGTCCGAAAAACAGCAGATGGCAGGTTCGCAACGATACCAGCATAAATGATCATAGACGTCCCATTGCCAAGGCCGCGCGACGTTATCTGATCACCAACCCAAACCAAAAACATCGTACTCCCAGTCAGCGTCAGCACAGTCATAAGCCGAAAAAACCACCCTGGAATGGTGACCGCCGGCCCAGATTGCCCTGACAAATGCTCCAACCCAGCCGCAACACCAAAAGCCTGTATAGCGGCCATCATGATCGCGCCATACCTGGTATACAAACCAATTTTCTTGCGCCCGGCCTCCCCTTCTTTTTTTAACGCTTCAAACTGCGGGAAGACCGACGTCATAAGCTGCATAATAATGCTAGCCGAGATATATGGCACAATCCCCAAAGAGAACATCGTCATACGCCCGACAGCTCCCCCGGAAAACATATCCAAAAAGCCCATGATTCCCGTGGAATTTTGATGCAAAAACTCTGAAATGACCCCAGGATTGATCCCTGGAAGCGGAACATACGTCCCCAGCCGGCACACAATCAAAGCGACCAACGTGAACAATATCCTCTTTTTTAAATCCTTCGCCTTCTTGAACACGTCCAAAGACATGCTTGAAGCAAACTGTTCAATATCTGAAGCCATACCTCACCCCAACCACCTAAAAACAACAGAACAACAACATAACACGTTACACAACCTCCACAACACCGCCGGCACCCTCAACAAACGCCTTCGCACTTTTAGATACCCTTGCCACGCGGAATTTCAACGGCATATTAACCCCCTCCATCGCGATCAAAGACACTCCCTTAAAATACCTTGGCATCATACCGGTACTAATCAGGAAACTAGCATCAATAACCGTATCCTCAGTGATCACACCCTTTTTTATAAGGCTATCCAGCTTCCTAATGTGAAACTCGAACAGCGTCCCGGCATTACGGCTTTTAAAACCGCGCTGTGGCAATCTCCGATAAATCGGCATCTGCCCGCCTTCAAATCCGTTTAGAGAGCACCCTGCCCTAGCCGTCTGCCCTTTTCCACCACGCCCGGACGTTTTGCCAAGGCCCGAACCGATTCCGCGCCCGACAACTTTACGAACCTTCATGGCCCCTGGATTATCACGAATAGTATTCAATTTAAACGACATAGTTATCTCCCAAAAGTTCAATCATTCCCAATAACCCGGACCAAATGCTTCAGCCTCTCAACCAGGGCCACAACCGGCGGTATTGCCGGTAAAGTGTTCCGTTTACCTATCCGCCCAAGGCCAAGGGAGCGAACCTGCAGGATCTGCCTTCTAGGACGGCGGATTGTACTGCTATACTGTTCTACTACGATATTTTCAGCAGCTTCACCAGCCCAAACCCTTGCAGGCCTACGCTTTTTGGCTACTTTGGCTGCGCTCTTAGGCAAGGCTGCTTTACTAGCGCTAGCGCCGACTCCTACGCTAGTCTCAGCCTCGACCTCAACTTTAGCAGCGGATTCTCCTTCACCAATCCCGGCGTCACTGACCTCAGCCTCGACTTCAGCCGCAGGTTCGGCTTCACTGGCCTCAGCCTCGACCTCAACGCTAGCACCAGCTCCAGCCCCGTCACTACCAGCACCCTCAGTCGCTACGCCGCTCACAATATCTTCTTCGTTAACCATAAAACAATCTCCGTATTATATTTCACCAGTCTCTGCATCATCTTGTAATCCGGCTTTGCCACCAGGTACGTCTTGATCCTCTTCATCAAAGTCAGCTTTTGCACGCTTCGAAAGAACCTTCCCAAAGCCACCATCCCGGCGGTTCACAATATCGCCTAGTTTCTTCCCAAGCCTATTAGCAATGGCCCGCGGCGAGGATACCTGCTCCAAAGCCCCAAACGTTGCTCGAACAACATTATGGTCATTAGAGCTCCCAACAGATTTTGCAACAACATCCTGAATCCCAAGCGCTTCAAAAATTGCGCGCATAGACCCCCCCGCAATCACACCAGTTCCAGACGGTGCACTACGAATGAACACATGCCCAGCGCCAACCGCACACGAAACATCGTGATGCAAAGTCCGCCCCTCGCGGAGCGGAATGCGCACCATATCGCGCTTCGCTTTTTCCACAGCCTTTTTCACGGCTTCGGGGACCTCACGAGCCTTGCCAGTCCCGTAACCAACCTGCCCTTTCTTATCGCCAACAATCACCAAAGCAGAAAAGCGCAGCGTTTTCCCGCCTTTAACAACCTTGGTAACACGGCGCACACTGATTAACTTCTCGACAAACTGCGGCTGCTCATCGCGGCCTTTGTCCCTGCGCTCAGCTGAATTCTTTGCCATAATCTTTCCTTAAAAAACCAAACCGTGCTCTCTAGCACTTTCTGCCAATACCCTTATGCGCCCATGGTAAAGAAAACCTGACCGATCGAAAACAACGGTCGAGATATCCTTTTCCTTCGCCTTTTTCGCGATAAGCTCGCCAACAAACGCCGCTGCCGCTTTGTTCCCACCTTTAATCCCGCCAGCCTCAGGGCTAAGCGTAGACGCGGAAACCAACGTTCTGGCCGTTTTATCGTCTATGATTTGGGCATATATATGGCGCCCAGTCCTGTGAACGCTCAGCCTATACCTATCCCCAACAACGCGCCGCATCTTGGTACGCTGCCTTTCTTTTCTGCGCAATCGCAATTGAACCGATGACAACATTATTTCTTTTTCCCTTCTTTCCTGACAACAAACTCCCCTGCACGAATAACGCCCTTACCTTTGTACGGTTCGGGCTTCCTGTAGGATCTCAAAACGGCAGCAATTTCACCAACCTGCTGCTTCGAATAAGACGTAATAGCAATAGACGTTGGCTTCTCGCACTTTATCGTCACACCCTCGGGTATTTCATACTCAATATCGTGGCTGTACCCCAGCTGAAGCACTAGCTTTCGCCCGACAACAGCCGCCTTATATCCAACGCCAACAAGATCAAGAGACACCGTAAACCCGTCCGTCAGCCCCTTCACTATATTGGAAATCATTCTTTGAACGGTCCCCCACATGGCACTTGCAAATTTAGTACTATCGTTGGGTACGACGCTGATCTCCGCCCCTTGCATTGCAACATCAACGCAGCCAGGAACCTTCAACGAATCTTCCCCTAATTTTCCCTTAAAAGTAAGAATATCGCCATTGCGCGTCACCGCAACGCCGCTCGGTATTTTTACTGGATGTTTACCAACTCTCGACATAACCTATTCCCTACTAACCATTCCTACCAATAACCTAAAAAACCTTACAAATAACTTCGCCGCCGACAAAAGCCTTGCGAGCCTCTACATCGGACATCACGCCCCTAGGTGTAGATAATATATTAATACCAAGGCCGTTGCAAACAGGCACCAAATCCCTCACTGAAGAATAAACCCTGCGCCCCGGCTTCGAAACACGCGTTATCGAGCGAATACTGCCATGCCCATTGACATACTTCAACTTTACTTGCAGCTCGTCAAATCCCCTTTGGTTCTTGACTTTCGTATAATTCGAAATATACCCTTCAGAAACCAAAACCCTAAGTACCGCCTCGCGTTCTTTCGACGCAGGGGCGCTAACACTAGGCTTCTTTGCCTTTTGCCCATTCCGTATTCTCGTAAGCAAATCCCCAACCGGGTCTAAAATCAACATATCATCACCAACATCTACAAAATCAATACTAACTACCAACTTGCCTTAGTAACCCCAGGCAACAAACCAAACGACGCATACTCCCTAAGAGAAATGCGCGACATCTTGAAATATCTGTAAAAACCACGCGGCCTACCCGTAACCTCGCAACGGTTACGATACCGAACCCTCGATGAATTGCGAGGCATCTCGGCCAATTTGTGAACCGCCATCATACGATCCGTGAAATCCGTATTCTTATTCGTAACCACAGCCTTAAGGGCCGCACGAGACGCGGACTTTCCCTTTATCAGCCTCATGCGCCTTTTGTTATTTTCAATCGAACTCAATTTCGCCATAAAACATCCTCTCTCAACGAACCGGTACATTAAGCATTTGCAACAGCAGCAATGCTTCCTTATTATCATTGGTGCTTGTGCAAATCGTCACATCAAGCCCACGAATCTTGTCGACTTTATCATAATTAATCTCTGGGAAAACAATTTGCTCCCTAATCCCCAGCGAATAATTCCCATGCCCATCAAAACTTCTCGCTGAAAAGCCATGAAAATCACGCACCCTAGGAAGCGCCACATTAATCAACCGATCAAGGAACTCGTACATACGATTCCCGCGCAAAGTAACCTTCACACCAATCGCCATACCAGTCCTAATCTTAAAAGAAGCAATAGACTGCTTTGCGCGAGTTGGCACGGCCCGCTGCCCTGCGATAAGCGTTAGCTCCTCAAGCGCGATATCGAACTTCTTGCTGTCTTGCGCGACATCGCCAACCCCCATGTTCAAAACGACTTTCACAACCCGCGGCACCTGAAAAGGATTAGTAATCCCAAGCTCTTTGGCAAGCCTCTGCTTGATTTCGCCGTGAAACCGCTCTTTTAGACCATTTTTTAAAACACTTTCCACTTTTCTACCCTCACATATCCGACGCTACAACGTCAAAATCAGATAAAAACACAATTGTCGACATCATCCTTTGTAATTCCTCTCTATAGCATTCCCAAACTTTTTGGAAAACCTCTCCTTTTCGCCCTTTTCATTCACTCTGTACCCAACACGACTGATCTCATTGGTAATCGGGTCAACAATGGCGACATTAGATATATTAATCGGAAGATTTTTCGCCATCTTCCCCTCGGGGCAAGCCTGACTTGGCCGCGTAAAACGAACAACGCTACGCACGCCCTCAACGATCACCATCCCGCGATCCAGCAACACCTTAGTAACAGTTCCAGTCTTGCCTTTATCGCGGCCGACCATAACCTTCACAAGATCACCTCTTTTCACTTTAAAACTCGGCGTAGACATTACAAAACCTCCGGAGCCAAAGAGATGATCTTCATCTGGCCGCAGGCGCGCAACTCGCGCGTAACAGGGCCAAAAATACGCGTCCCAATCGGCTCGCCCTGCTTCGTTAACAACACAGCGGCGTTGGAATCAAAGGCAATCAACGAACCATCCGCCCGCTTCAAAGGCTGCTTCGTCCTTACAATAACCGCTCGAAGGACCTCTCCTGCCTTTACCTTGCCCCCAGGAATCGCCTCCTTTACAGTAACGACTATTACGTCACCAACGGACGCATACCTGCGCTTCGAGCCACCCAAAACTTTAATGCACATAATCTCCTTTGCCCCGGAGTTATCTGCAACATTTAACCTTGTTTCAACCTGAATCATACTAACACCAAATTATACCGTTCTATCTATACTATCTATAACAGGCCTACTAGCATCTTCGACAACAGCCCATTTTTTGTTTTTAGAAAAAGGGCGGGACTCAATTATATTCACTACATCACCAATCTTATGAACATTGCCATCATCATGAGCCAAATACTTCTTATGCCTTTTAACCATCTTTTTGTACACCGGGTGCAAGAAACTACACGCTACACGGACAACTACAGTCTTATCACACTTATCACTAACAACAGTCCCTGTTAAAACTCTGCGCGGCATAACTACTCCCCTCTCGTCTTCATCTGAGCGATACGCGTTATGATTTTCGCCACATCGCGGCGAACCTCCTTCACTCTATGGGACTTGAACTCCTGCCCAGTCACCTTCTGTATACGCATATTAAACAATTCTCTTTTCCGCTCCTCTAGCAACTTATACAACTCAGAAAACGTCTTACCTGCCAATAAACTAAAATCCATACATCAACCCTTCAAAAATTACATCCCCATTCGTTTCACAAACTTCGTTGCAATTGGCAACTTCTCCGCAGCCAATTTAAACGCAGCCTGCGCAACTTCCTCAGAAACCCCATTTAACTCAAATAAAATGCGCCCCGGCTTCACCCGGCACACCCAAAATTCCGGCGATCCTTTTCCGCTTCCCATCCGAACCTCGGCCGGTTTCTTAGAAACTGGAATATCCGGGAAAACCCGAATCCACAACCGCCCAGCGCGGCGCATATGCCTCGTAATTGCTCTACGGGCCGCCTCAATTTGGCGCGCAGTAATCCTGGCGGGATCCATTGCCTTAAGCCCATACGTCCCAAAAGCAACGTCAACACCAGTACAAGCGCTCCCATGGATACGCCCTTTAAAGGCTTTTCTATACTTCGTTTTTTTCGGAAATAACATGCTACCCTCTTAACTCCTGACCCGACGGTCTTCTATCTCTATCTCTATCCCTGCCCCTATCTCTATCCCTGTCTCTATCTCGCTCCCTTTCTCTCGTTTCTTTGTGCGGCTCATGGCCGTATCCTTTCTGATTCGCCTCTTTATGCTGCTCATGACTGTACCCCTTCTGATCACCGCGATAAATCCAAACTTTAATACCGCACGTACCATAAGTGGTCTTTGCAACGCCCAACCCAAAATCAACATCAGACTTAAGAGTATGCAAAGGAACACGCCCTTCCCTATACCATTCCATTCTAGCGATTTCTGCCCCACCAAGCCGGCCAGAGCAATTGATCCGTATCCCTAATGCACCCAATTTCATTGCAGACTGCATAGCGCGCTTCATTGCCCGTCTAAAAGATACACGCCGCTCTATTTGCTGCGCGATCCCTTCGGCAACCAATTTAGCGTCTACCTCGGGCTTCCTTACTTCAACAATATTAATAGAAACGTCAGCCTCTGTGATCCTCGAGATCGTCTTCTTAAGCTTCTCAATATCAGCCCCTTTCTTTCCGATCAAGACCCCAGGCCGCGCGGCATATACAGTTAAACATGCCCTTTTATCCGGTCTTTCAATCACAACCCTGGATATCCCAGCCTGCCCTAGCTCTTTTTGAATATACTCGCGGATAGCGCAATCCTGATGCAAGCACTTAGCATAGTCACGCTTGCTAATCCAGCACGAATCCCAAATCCTATTTATTCCTAACCGCATCCCAATTGGATTTACCTTTTGCCCCATACTCTAGTCCTCTTCCTCGAAATCTCTTTCCGAAATTAATATGCTCAAGTGGCTAAACGGCTTATGAATAGCGCTACTACGCCCTCGTCCCCTGGCCATAAAGCGTTTCAAAGTAAAACTCCGCCCAACGAACGCCTCATCAACATAAAGAGCAGACACCTTTGCCCCATCGTTATTCACCGCATTGGCAACAGCCGAACGCAAGGTCTTGTACACCTCAGTCGATATTCTCTTGGGACACAACTGAAGATACTCAAGCGCATCACTAACGTGCTTACCACGTATAGCCGCCGCTACCAAATTTAGCTTCCGCGGGCTTACCCTAATTTTTTTCAAAACTGCTTGCGCAGAAATTCCACTCACAACTACCTCTTCTTCACCTTTTTGTCGGCTCCGTGACCGTAATACGTACGCGTCGGAGCGAACTCTCCTAACTTATGTCCAACCATATTTTCAGAAATGAAAACTGGCATAAACTTATGACCGTTATGTACTCCAAACGTTACCCCCACGAACTGCGGAATAATCGTCGAACGCCGAGACCACGTCTTTATAACGTCGCTCCGCCCCGAGGCGAGCACAGTCTCAACCTTTTTCAATAAATATCGGTCAAAAAACGGACCTTTCCACACAGACCTAGCCACAACGAACTCCTACAAAATCCTCACAAAACATATCTCCCCAGAAATACAGGTTATCAAAACGCAACTAATAAATCAAGCACCCAAACAACAATTTTAAACAAATTCCTACTTCCGCCTGCGAACAATATACTTATTCGTAGCCTTATTCTTCCTCGTCTTTTTACCCTTCGTACAAATCCCCCAAGGCGTACTTGGATGACAGCCACCATTAGAACGCCCTCCATGAGGGTGATCCACTGGGTTCATAGCAATACCGCGAGTTTGCGGCCGAACGCCTAGCCAACGCATCCGCCCTGCCTTCGAATAATTCCTATTCTGATTATCGGCGTTAGACACTTCCCCAATAGTCGCCCTACACTCGCCGCGAACCAAGCGCACCTCCCCAGACGGCAATTTCAAAATAACATTCCCGCTATCCCTACCCATAATTTGTACACCATCTCCGGCAGAGCGGGACAACTGCCCCCCTCGCCCAACTTTAAGCTCAATATTATGGACAATCGTACCAAGGGGAATATTCTTTAATAACATGCAGTTCCCTGGCTTTACGTCGGTAATCTCGTCTGCAACAACCTTATCTCCAACCTTCAACTTATTAGGAGCCAAAATGTACCGATACTCCCCATCATCGTATTTAATCAAAGCAATAAAGCCCGTACGGTTGGGATCATACTCTATACGTTCCACCGTCCCAAAAACGCCATTTTTGTTGCGAAGAAAATCGATCTGCCGATACAGCCTCTTGTGCCCGCCACCACGATGACGGCTCGTTATTCTTCCAAAATTATTTCGTCCACTATCGTTGTTCAGCCCTTTAGTCAGCTTGCGAAACGGCCTACCCTTCCACAAATTAGAACGATCTATATCAACAAGCTGCCTTTGCGACGACGTAGTGGGGTTATACTGTTTTAGTGCCATAATCAAACTCCGGAGACAAACATAATACTCTCGCCCTTTTCCAGGCAAACTACCGCTCTTTTAACATCAGAAAGCAGCGCTTTATGCCCCCTGAACGCTCTCAATTTTCCCTTGCGAATCATCGTATTAACGGACTTCACTTTCACGGAAAAAACTCTTTCAACTGCCTGCTTTATATCGCCCTTTGTCGCCCTTTTATCAACGACAAAAAAATACTGGCCATTTTCCCCAGCCGCCGTTGTTTTTTCCGTCACCAACGGATAACGCAAAATATCGTAATCTTTAAAAACAACCTTATTTTCTTTTTCTGTAGACATTATCCTAACCTCGCTTCCAATAGTTCAATCGCTGAAACTGTTACAACCAAAAAATCCTTCCTTAGAATGTCATAAACATTCAGCCCGATCTGCGGGATAACGTCATAATGCTGGCTGTTACTAACCATTCTTGCCACGTTATCGTTGACGCTACCGTCGACAAACAGGGCGGAAGTAATATCCTTGGCCTCGCATAGTTTTACAAAATCATTAGTCTTAGAAAACTCGAAATCAAAGTTCTGCAGGACTACTAGCTCATTGGACTGGATCTTATCCGCAATCGCCATTCGCAACCCAAGCTTACGCACCTTCTTTTGTAAAGAAAACTCGTAACTGCGGGGCGTTGGACCGAAGACAATGCCTCCGCCCCTAAACTGCGTCCCCCTTTTCGACCCGTGACGAGCGCCACCGCTACCCTTTTGCTTCACAATCTTCTTGCCAGACCCGCTGACCTCACTAATTGTCTTAACGCTGTGGGTTCCGGCTCTGCGCTTTGCCAACTGCCACCGAACAACCCGGCTCAAAATATCACCGCGCGGAACTACGCCAAAAACGGAGTCACTCAACTCTATTGAGCTCTGCTCCTCATATCCAACATCCAAAACACTGACTTTCATAACACATTTTCCTAAACTACTTCGCTTTCACAACAGCTTTAACAGCATCCCTTACAAAAACCAAACCGCCCTTAGGGCCAGGGACGCACCCCTTAACGAACAGTAAATCACGATCAGCATCAACAGAATACACAGTAAGGCTTAGCGTTGTAACGCGCTCATGCCCCATATGCCCGGCCATCCTCTTGTTTTTAAAAACCTTTCCAGGCTTCGTACGATTACCAGTAGACCCGTGACTTCTATGACTAATAGAAACACCGTGAGTCGCCCTTAACCCGCCAAAGCCGTGGCGTTTCATACTTCCGGCAAAGCCCTTACCCTTGGAAACACCGGTCACATCAACCAATTGACCAGCCTCAAAGTAACTTGCAGAAATCACGTCACCAACAGTTAGCAAACAGTCCTCTGTAACCCGGAATTCCTTCATAATTTTTTGCCCCTCTATTTCCTTCTTCGCGTAATACCCGCGAACAGGCTTCGACAATTTATTAGAAGCAACAGGGCGGGCCCCCAGCTTAACCGCTGTATAACCGCAAGAATCCTGCGTTTTGTTCTCTAAAACCGTACACTTATCGATTTTTAACACGGTTACAGGTACCTGCACCCCAACCGCAGTAAAAAACTGTGTCATCCCGATTTTTTCCGCTATTAATCCAGTCCTCATTATCCCTACTCCTACAACTTGATTTCAACGCCAACGCCGGACGCCAGATCTAATTTCATCAAAGCGTCGACGGTCTGCGGCAACCAGTCTGCGATATCAATAATACGCTTATGTGTGCGAATCTCGAACTGCTCCCTCGACTTTTTGTCAATATGTGGGGAGCGGTTCACAGTAAACCGCTTAATACGCGTTGGAACAGGAACCGGACCGCACACCCTTGCGCCAGAACGCTTTGCCGTCCCGACGATCTCCTTCACAGACTGATCAAGCAGCCTGTGATCGTACGCACGAAGTTTGATCCGAATAAATTGGCCTTTCATAACAACCCTCTTTTGCAAAAAACAACTTTACTTTCACTTAATAATCTTGGAGACAACGCCTGCACCAACAGTTCTTCCGCCTTCTCTAATGGAGAATCTCAACCCTTCGTCCATCGCAATTGGCGCTAGCAATTCCACCTTAATCTTCACATTATCACCAGGCATAACCATTTCCACTCCGGCGCTCAACGTAACCGTTCCGGTAACATCGGTTGTCCGGAAGTAAAACTGAGGACGGTAATTGGAGAAAAACGGCGTATGACGCCCACCCTCCTCTTTCGTCAACACGTAAACCTCGGCTTCGAACTGAGTATGCGGAGTAATCGTACCAGGAGCAGCCAAAACCTGCCCTCTTTCGACATCCTCTTTTTTAGTCCCTCGCAGCAATACCCCGATATTGTCGCCTGCCTCACCCTGATCCAAAAGCTTGCGGAACATCTCAACACCAGTAACAACAGTCTTTGCAGGTGGTCGGAGCCCGACAATCTCTACTTCCTCACCGACTTTAACAACTCCAGCTTCAACACGACCAGTCACCACCGTACCACGCCCCGAAATCGAGAAAACATCCTCTATTGGCATCAAAAATGGCTTCTCCTTCGGCCTTTCAGGCTGAGGGATATAGGCGTCAATTTCGTCCATCAATTTCAAGACAGCATCCTTTCCAATGCTAGGCTCCTTTCCCTCAAGCGCGCATACTGCAGACCCGCGAACGATAGGAATCTTATCCCCAGGGAAATTGTACGATGACAGTAACTCACGGATTTCCATCTCGACCAAATCCGCCAGATCCGGATCGTCTACCTGGTCCATCTTGTTCATGAAAACAACGATCGCTGGAACGCCAACCTGACGAGCCAACAAAATATGCTCCCTGGTCTGTGGCATGGCACCATCAGCTGCAGACACAACAAGAACGGCACCATCCATCTGCGCCGCACCGGTTATCATGTTCTTCACATAGTCCGCGTGCCCCGGGCAATCAACGTGCGCATAGTGGCGCTTCGACGTCTCATACTCCACATGGGCCGTCGTAATAGTGATACCACGAGCCTTTTCCTCAGGCGCCTTATCAATTTCATCGTAAGCGGTGAAATTCGCCTGCCCGAGCTCCGCCAATATCTTAGTGATCGCGGCCGTCAACGACGTCTTCCCGTGATCCACGTGGCCAATTGTACCAATGTTACAATGTGGCTTACTTCTCTCAAACTTTGCTTTTGACATATCCTAGTCCTCCTCGAAAAAACACAAAAACTACCAACTAAACAATCTTAGCCTTTATCTCATCAGAAATATGCTGCGGAACTTGTTCATAGTGATCAAACTCCATACTAAACTGAGCACGTCCCTGAGACATCGACCTTAGAGTATTAACATAACCAAACATATTTGCAAGAGGAACCTTTGCGTGAACCACCCTTGCATTCGCCCGCTGATCCATACCGGACACCTGCCCTCGCCGACTATTCAAATCACCAATGACATCGCCCATATAATCCTCAGGCGTAACGACCTCCACTTTCATCACTGGCTCCAACAACTTTGGAGCACATTTTCCAATCCCTTCCCTAAATGCAGCACGTGCAGCGATTTCGAAAGCTAGCACGCTAGAATCGACGTCATGGTAAGCACCATCAACCAAAGTCGCCTTAAAATCCACCATAGGGAACCCAGCAACAACACCCGTACCAAGGGCAGACTCCAAGCCCTTTTCCACTCCTGGAATATACTCCTTTGGAACGACGCCGCCAACTATTTTACTTTCGAAACAAAAACCAGACCCAGGCTCGAGCGGCTCAAAAATCAACTTAATCCTGGCAAACTGCCCTGCCCCACCCGTTTGCTTTTTGTGAGTGTAATCAATCTCGTTAGTTTTCGTAATTGTTTCACGGTATGCGACCTGAGGCGCACCGACATTTACATTAACACCGTATTCTCGCTTTAGTATATCAATCTTAATTTCAAGGTGAAGCTCCCCCATACCCTTTATAACGGTTTGCCCGGTTTCGTAGTCGGTAGTTATCCTAAAGGACGGGTCCTCCGACGCCAAGCGCGAAAGGGCAATCCCCATCTTCTCCTGATCAGCCTTCGTTTGCGGCTCAATAGCGACCTCAATCACGGGATCCGGGAAATCCAGCTTCTCTAGGACAATCGGCTTATCCTGGGAGCATAAAGTGTCGCCAGTACCAGTATTCTTCAAACCACACAGGGCAACGATATCCCCTGCCCTTGCGCTCTTGATATCCTCCCTATTGTTTGCATGCATCAAAAGCATCCGCCCTACCCTTTCATTCTTATCACGGGATGAATTCAGCACGGAAGACCCAGACTCAAGGACCCCAGAATATATACGAACGAACGTAATAGAGCCAACGAAAGGATCCGTCGCGATTTTAAAGGCAAGACCGGCAAACGGCTCTTTTTCGTCGAGATTACGGATAATCTCTTCGCCGGTGTCCATATTGCTGCCCTTCACAACCTTCAGATCAGCAGGAGATGGTAGGTAATCAACGACGGCATCCAGTAACTTCTGAACGCCCTTATTTTTGAACGCAGAGCCACAAAAAACGGGGACAAAACTCCCCGCCAGTACGCCTTTACGAATGCAGAGCTTCACTTGTTCGACGGAAAGCTCTGCACCCTCAAGGTACGCTTCCATAATAGCGTCATCAGCTTCTGCGACAATATCAAGCATTTCGGCATGGTATTGCTCGGCCTCCTGCTTCATGTTGTCTGGAATAGCGATATCGTGCATTATTGCGCCGTTTTCGTCGCCTTCCCATATGATCCCCTTCATTTCCACAATATCAACAATGCCCTTGAAATCGGACTCAAGACCTATAGGCAATTGCAGTACCAGCGGTTTAGCGCCAAGGCGATCGACTATCATATCGACACAGCGTGAGAAATTCGCCCCCATACGGTCCATCTTATTAACAAAGCATATCCGCGGGACGTTATATTTATCAGCCTGTCGCCAAACAGTTTCAGATTGCGGCTCGACCCCAGCAACCCCGTCAAAAACCGTTACAGCACCGTCAAGGACGCGCAAACTCCTTTCTACCTCTACGGTAAAATCGACGTGCCCAGGGGTATCTATAATGTTAATTCGATGATCCTGCCAAAAACAAGTAGTTGCAGCAGACGTAATCGTTATTCCGCGTTCTTGCTCTTGCTCCATCCAGTCCATCGTAGCTTCACCTTCGTGAACCTCCCCGATGCGATGGGATTTCCCTGTATAAAACAGGATTCTCTCTGTTGTAGTAGTTTTTCCGGCGTCAATATGCGCCATAATACCGATGTTGCGGTACTTCGCTAAAGAAATCAATTTGCCCTGTTCATTAGCCATATCTCCCCCCATTTACCAACGATAATGCGCAAACACCTTGTTTGCTTCCGCCATTTTGTGTGTCGTTTCCTTCTTCTTCACAGCCTCTCCTTTTTCATTAGCTGCGTCAAGTAACTCCCCGACAACCTTATCAACCATAGTATGCTCCGACCTTTTACAGGCCGCTTTTATAATCCACCTAATCGCAAGCGCCTGCGCTCTGCCTGGGCGAACCTCTGTTGGAATAGGGTAAGTCGCCCCACCAACACGCCGTGATCTTACTTCAACAACCGGCTTCACTTTTTCCAATGCCTGATGGAAGAGCTCAAGCCCACTCTTTCCGCTTTTCCCATGAATCTTATCAAGAGCCATATACACAATACTTTCCGCTACAGACTTTTTCCCGTCGTACATAAGGCTATTCATAAACTTCGAAAGAACCACATCTCCGAACTTTGCATCAGGGAGAATCTCCCTTTTTATTGCTGAATGACGTCTTGACACTTCATCTCCATCGTAAAAACAAAAAAAACAACTGCTGCTACACAGTTGCGACTCATACTACTTCGGGCGCTTTACACCATACTTGGAGCGGGCCTGCTTGCGATTCTTAACTCCCTGCGTATCAAGCGTCCCCCTGATGATGTGATACCGGACGCCAGGTAAATCTTTCACCCTTCCACCACGAATCATAACAACAGAGTGCTCTTGCAAATTATGCCCTTCTCCCGGTATATATCCCGTTATCTCGAACCCATTATTCAGCCTAATACGAGCAACTTTACGCATAGCTGAGTTTGGCTTTCTTGGTGTTGTTGTAAAGACACGCGTACAAACGCCGCGACGCTGAGGACACCCCATAAGAGCCGGCACTTTATTCTTGGCCGTACGGGGTGACCGCGGTTTCCTTATCAACTGGTTAATAGTAGGCATTACAATTCCTCACACAAAACAACAACACACAAATGGCCCCCGTGAAAAAATCACGGAACCGAATAGTACAAATTTTAGACTGTAAACAGGTGTACGTCAAGATGCTATCGCAAAAAATCGCCATTTTTATGAAAAAATAAATGGCGTGCCGCTGTAATGGCGCAGCGCGCAGCTTTTTGGATGGCAGTAGCCTATGTCGGCACATATAACGCTAACTCCGAATTTTTTAGTGGGATTTTGTAATTTTTTAACAAAAAGTATTGATTTCTCTTGGCGTGGGTGGCATTATCTATATGCTCGGCATTTAGTGTGGCGTAAGGGAGGGAAAAGTGTTGCCAGATTGGGTTTTGAAGCATAAAGAAAGGGGGACAGAGATCAAGCGTATTAATGGGCGCTACTACAAATACAAGACTACGTACCGCTACGATGCCACACGAAAGCGCTCTGTACGCGCGGGGGCCCATTAACATGCCAAACGCAACACTACATATCTAACTACCACTGTCCTAGATGAAAGTTATTGTTACTACTCACCTATCTTGCAAGCATGCGAAAGCCTTTGTTCCCTTGGGGGATACAGCATGCTCATTTTTTGAGCGACGCGCAAAAGTAGGTACTGTGACGCGCAAATATATGATTTGGGATGTTGCTCAATTGTTGAGCATTACGTCTCTGCCAAGGGAACAAAGGCTTTCGCATGCTTGCAAGATAGGTGAGTAGTAATAATAACTTTCATCTAGGACAGTGGTAGTTAGATATGTAGTGTTGCGTTTGGCATGTTAATGGGCCAGATGTGCAGAGTTGCGTTTGGCAGAATGGGCCTGTACAAATTGGCCAAAAAGCAACATACTCTATGTGTGTGTCTTTTCCTTTGGCTTGCGATGACAAAGTTTTCGAAAAAATTGCTCATTACTGCTTTTTTGTTATTTCTTCCTTCTTGCGCAAAAGATTCGCAAGTGGTTTTAGTCCCGCTAACAAATTTAAGAAAAATATCATTTTCCGCTGAAGAAGATATGAATGACAAAAGAGTTTTGATTGTGCACATGGTTGTTCCCAAAAAGAAAGAGCTATACGATGAATTGCTAAAAATGGATTCTCAAGCGTATTTTGCCGTTAATCAACAATTGAAAACTGATTATCCGAATGATTTAGAGATTTTTACGTGGGAAATTATTCCTGGCTCAGCCATAAACGATATAGATATTAGGTTCTCTGACTTTCGGGCGCAAGGGATCATTATCTTCGCACAATATGATGATTCTTTCCCAGGATTGCATAAACTTGTGTTGCCTCATCAACGGTCGGTGCGTGTATTGCTCGGGCGGACCGAGTGCACGATGGCGTATTAGTGGACGAACATCTGCTACGCTACCAGCATTAGGCAATCATATTCGTGTTCGTGCCAATTGACGGTTCCGGTTTGGCTAAGATCGTTGGGTTGTGGGCAATGGCTGCTAGGCATGGAGCAATTGAACGCGTTTCTATTCATAAGAAAATGATTGAGCTATTTCTGCAAAATTAACTAATAATAAACCTTTAAAAATTACAATCAACTCGGATCAGGTTTTGTATTGTAAAACTATGAGTTACGTTGTTAAAAATTTAATGCTGGGTTTTGTTGCGGCTTCTTTTATCGCAAACTGCCCGGCGAACACTTTACCACCTATAGCCGACAGCATAGATGGTGCAGGTTATTTGCTTCAAAATGGCCAAGAAGTAGAGACCATACAAAAGAATGCTGTGGTGAATTTGCTAGACGCCGAGGATGGAAATGGAGAGGGTAGTGCTGTTGTTCAAGAAGATGCTGCACAAGAGCAAATTCTTGCCCAAGACCCAGACCAACAGCAACTTATTTATGTAATAATCGGGGATAACAGTATTGACGGTGCAGGATTAGTGGCTGAATTACGAAGTGTATTAGCTGAGATGATTGCAGATTTTTCTGCTAGGGAGGAGGAGATATTTCGTACGCTTGCCGGGATGGTTGGTGGAAATCCAATAGGATATAATTGCTATGGATATTATCCAAACCCATACCAGTACAATCCGTACGCAGTGCAGAATCCGTATGCAGCGCAGTGCAATCCGTACGTTAATTCATACTATGGCACCGGCTATCCATTTTTTTCTTAGAAATTTGTATAGGGCCGTGATATTTGGTTTCGTTTGAAAAGCCAGATCTTGTTTGATCTAAATCCCCCGTGGAATCGGGGGATTTCCATAATACTAAACCATGATAATTGGAAGACGCAGGTAATTAGCTGAAGCGGTCACTGAGTACGCTACAGTATCGCTTCCCATTGTTAATGTAGTATGAGCTTACACAACGCAAGAATCCTGATTGAAAAAGTAGCACATACATCGTATCCTCCATCGTGTCCTCGTCTTTGTTTGTTTTACATGCAGGTTTTTTTTATTCTAAACGATGGCCAAGAAAAAATAGTTGAGGCGCAAGCTGGGGCAACATTATTGGACGTTATAAGTGAAAATGGGATCCCAGTTATTGGGGTTTGCAGCGGGTCGGGCGTTTGCGCGAGCTGCCAGGTTAAGATTGCTCCAGAGAGTGCGCCGAGTGTCCAACCGCCAAGCAATCAGGAGCTTGACGTATTGGAAATGTTTCAAGCTGATGATGGTGTGCGTCTAGCCTGTCAGGTTACTTTAACCGAACAAAATGATGGTTTGCGGGTGATTCTTCTGTAGGGCATGGTAGGGGTGTGTATGGTGTGGATTGCTTCACGTACCTCTTCGAGCCAAGCACCGAAACGGCGCACCAGATCAGCGTATTGGCGAGTTTTTTGTAGGAGTGTATCAGTACGCGGAGGAAGGTTTAACGGGCGGTCATGAAAGACGGTAGGCAATTACTGCCTCTAATTGATAAGGTAGATTATTCGCCTGAGAAGTGGGTACAGGCGCCATGCAATGCAATGGTAACACGGTGGCTATCTGCTGTAGCCGGCGGTGGCGTTCGTAGTTGCAGTCGCGGTAGCGATGGCGGTAGTGGCACATGGCGCATTACTTGCGTTTGCGGGCCGCGGGAATCAGGGAAAACCCACATCGCTAGCATGTTTAAGCAGGTTACACACGCTGCTACGCTAACCCCCGATGCCTGTGGTATACAACCGAGTGAAATACTTGCAGACCGCAAAGTCAATGCATTTGTTTTGGATAATATTGAATATTTCGAAGAAGAATGGTTGTTCAATGTTTTTAACTTGCTGGTAAATAAATCCGCAATAGCATTGTTTACAGTTGGTTCTTTTGTCCCTCAGTGGAATTTTCATTTAAAAGACCTAGAGTCTAGGCTAAAATCCACGAACATTATTAATATTTATCCACCAGATGACGACTTAATCAAGAACATTATTACGAAACAATGCCAAGATAATGGCATTTATATTGATGCTTCAACAACTGATTTCTTAATAAAAAGAATTCCCCGCCGGTTCGAGGATATTAACTATTGGGTACGGAAATTAAACAAATATTCACTAATTTCCGGCGCCAAAATATCGAAAACGCTTGTTATGCAGTTGCTAGCCGACGAAGAAAGTGTTGAGCCCCTTTGCTAGGCTTTCTAAAATTTGACCAGTGCGTCGGTTCGCGCTCAATGTCTCTAGTGCTACGTCGCTGTCCACCTTGCTTTTGCGGGGCTTCACCGCTATTACAAAACCAGCCGCCACCGTAAGCTCTGCCTTTGCCAGAACAGGTGTACTCCTGCGCAGAAGTAAGTATATTTTTATAAAAAGCGAAGATGCCGCGGAGTATTAATACTAATTTAATTCTTTTTTTATAACATTTTTGTAGAAAATGTAAAAACCAAATAGGAAACAGATGAATAAGAGACTGTTGTATGGTTTGTTGCTTTGTTCCTTCACTGTGGGGAGTCCTACTGCGTCTAGCATGCAACAAGCTTTTTATGCACCTGGTATGAGCATGCCTGGAATGGGCATGGGCGGTATGCCTGGAATGGGCATGGGCATGCCTGGAATGGGTATGGGCATGCCTGGAATGGGTATGGGAATGTTTGGAGTAGGCGGAGAAGTAATTGCAGATACCATAGTGAACATCGTCAAGGGCGTGCTAAAAAACGTAAAGAATGCGGATCTTGCAGATTGTGCAGAAGCGATTGCCATGGCTATTGCTAAAGTAGGAGAAACTACATCGGGCCAGTTTAAACAACTGTTGATGTACAACTCATTTCTCTACAATATTGTGATGCAGATATACTCAATGTTGCAACAACGTGAGGCGTCGCGTGCCGCTACGAACACATATCCTCAAGCCGGGTATCCTCAGGCAGCAGCAGCATATCCTCCTCAAGCTGGATACCCTCAAGCAGCAGCAGCATATCCTCCTCAAGCCGGATACACTACTCCAGCTCCAGCGGCATATACTCCGGCCGTTGCTGCTGCTCCGGTTGCAACATCATCGTCGCGTCGTTAAAAAGAGGATTCCTGAAGTATTGCAACATGAGAAGTATTTAATAACCGTCCACGAGACTTGTACGAACCTCCGGATTTGCCCAGGCGTTATCCGCCTATAAAACCAGAAAATTCCCTCCGGAGGTTCAACACAGATATTAGGGGAATTTGTGCATCCCACACATCAATTTGCGAGAATTTCCGGAAGCAGGTGGCTTCGCCTAATGTGTGCTGTATTCCGCTGTACGGTAATTTTGGGTGCTCTGTACTACTCAGCTATCTTGCAAATGTACAAGACCGTCGTTTTGCAGACAATACCGCAATGAAAAACTATGCATCACTGGTTATATGGCAACAAATAAAAAATTGGACGCGTGAAGCGCCATTATTTTTTTACCGCCTTAGGTTTTCTTTTGTTTCTTGTAGGAGCTTTCTCTGGCGATAAAGCGTTGGCTTCATCAACAGGCGCGGTTGTACTGGCCATTTTGGCTTCCTCGTAATGGTCCACGTTAACAGCCTCACTTACGGTATCACCAGCTGCGGTAGTACCATTTGCCTCCTCTCGGCTCTCGATTGGTAAAATTTCCGGGTATGTAGGGCTGTCCACCTGATCTTGCTGAGGGGTATCTGCAGTTTTTGCAGGTAACTGCGAACTAATAGCACCAATCATGCGCAAATAATGCTCTGCGCATTGGTAATTCCTTTCTGCGGCTACAACATCATCAGCGGCAAAACAATCATCCCCGATAGATATATACCTTGCGTACTGGAACTGGTACCTCGACAAGGACGCTCCGTCTTTTTGATTTTGATGCAACTGCTTTTGTGATTTATTTCTTTTTCTATTGTTGGATTTATTCACAATACGCCTCCTGCAATCATTTCATAGGAAACTACCTATACCTAAATTCTACCACTTTTATGGCCGAAAATATCAATTTTTGTAATTTTTTTTCTGCTATGCTTGAACTTTGGAGCTATCCAATTTGATATGCGAACAACAGATGTACAATCCAGCAATTGTAGCGATATACCATTATTTATATTCCGTTAGAGTGTGGTCGCTGATTTTGCTTAGGATTGATACAGTTTAGCCGCAGCAAGCTAAAGCTCCTCAGCAAAGTTTTGCAATGCCTTTGCCCCCTCTCTGTTCCGCATTAACCTTGCAATTTTTTTGCGCAGTGTGTTGCGATTTATCCCCAAAATCTGCGCAGCTTTTTGCTGATTCCCGTCAACGGCTTTAAGCGTTAGGAACAATAGTGGCCTCTCGACTTCGTCAATGATACGTTTATATAAGCCTGGTGGCGGCAAGGAATCGTGATGCTGCTGGAAATACTTTTCTATGGCGTCAAATACAAGCTGCCCAATATTGGATTCACTATCAAACTGCTTCGATGCGGTTTTCGCTTTGGTGGTTTTGGCTGTAGGCCCGAGCTCAAGTGTATGCTTTCGTGACGATTTTCTCGAAATTGCTGGCGACTTAGGTGCCGCTTTCTCAGCAACCGTTGCTGTGGTTTTAGGTGAAAGCGGTGGTGGAAGGGGACTTGCTCTCTTTTCAAACATGGTAAGGCAAGGGCCGGAAAAACTGAATCGATTGCTCACTTTAGCCGTTTTTGCTCGGAAAATCACGCTATTTGCGCAGGTTTTGCTGTGCCTGCTACGTCGTAGGCGTTAAGGGGAAATCGCAAGACAGCCCTGGGACACAGTACTTAAAATAAATCGTAAAGAGTAGGCCGCCAAACTAACAAACAACAAACTATCGAATCTATCCGAAAAGCCGCCATGCCCTGGGATTGCACGCCCAATATCCTTTACCCCTATGTACCTCTTAGCGGCAGATTCAATTAAATCCCCTAAATGGGAGCAAATTGACAAAATCGTTGTAAGTATTGAAAGACGAAGCGTAGACCGAACAGAAGACGTTATAAACAACCAAAGTAACGATACTATAAGCGTAGTAAAAATGGTACCGCCCCAAAATCCAGCCCAAGTCTTGCCCGGGCTTACCTTTGGCGCCAATTTTCTTTTCCCAAATTTTTTGCCGCATAAAAAAGCGCCTGTATCGCTAAGCCAAACAATACAAAACAGCCATAAAACGAAGATAGCGCCGCATGTGTCGTATAACCGCCCCAAAAGACTAATAGAGAGGAATACATAAAATGCCAGTAAGAAGCGAACAAAATTTCTGAGGCTGCTTGTGCATATGCCAATTGCTGCAGCGCCACCACTAAAAACTAAGACTATCTCCCAGAAAGTCTCGGAATTGCAAAAGAACACGCGGTATTGCAGTAATGAAAACATCGCAATTACTAGGGTCGCTACCCCTAAGCGAAACAAGATTGCCGGAGCACAACCTTTATGGACTATTTGTGTGGTGGCATTGTTTCGTAAATCAATCCACTCACGGCACATAAACCCTGATAGTAAAGCCATAACGGGGTAAAAGCACGATTCTCCGCCTAAAATCGCAACTACAATTGTAACGACTATAAAAACAGAACTTATTGCCTTAAGTTTCAAATTTTGTTCATCGCTATCCGATACCCCGTCAATGCTAAGGTTGACAACATCATTGCTGCGCATAGGACATCCTCAATTATTTACCGTGGCCCAATTCCCATGATTCTCACCACGGCTACTGCGCTCACTTCCGAAATTACGTGTTCTTTTGTGGAATTCTGCCACAGCTTCATCCAATCGCTCAACTGAAAAATCTGGCCAAAGCTCATTAACGAATAGAAACTCCGTATACGCCAACTGCCACAATAAAAAGCCGCTAAGCCGCATTTCCCCGCTTGTGCGGATCAGCAGGTCTGGGGGGGGGATGCCTGCTGTATCTAGATGCTTCTCCAGCATATCTGCAGTGACTCCTCCAGCCGCCCTGCCCTGCGCATTTATGCATTTATTTATAGCACGTACAATCTCATCACGCCCAGTATAGGCAATTGCAACTACCAGCGTAATGCCCATATTGCCGGCTGTTGATTCCACTACTTCACAGATTTTTACTCTGAGGTTATCTGGCAGATTGGATAAATCACCAATCGCCAAAATCCTCACATCTTTCAATTGGTTGTTGTTACAATATCTCTCTAGCGTGCGTTCAAGAAAAGCGAAAAAGGTTTTGCGCCACGTACTGCTTCTTTTTTGTACATTTTCTAGCGACATCATATACATCGTAATGTATGGGATCCCCAGCTCCTGTGCGCGCGTTATAACCCTTTCAGCAATATTAACTCCCTCGGCGTACGCTTTGACTGTAGAAACGTTGTGTTTTGCGGCCCATCTGTGGTTACCGTCTGGAATAATTGCAACGTGCTTTAGGCCAATTTGTAGGGCATATAACGAATCTTTGGGCATATGAGGCAAAATGGACAGCAACCGCTAACATCAAGGGATTGGACCATGTTTACATGTGTTTTGTCAAGAAATCCGCCTAAAATTGCGTGCTTTTTGTTGAATACAAGGCCCGTTAACATGCCAAGCACAACAGACTCAGCACCCTACATATTGGTTTGTTTTTTATTCCGCACTAGACCGTTGCGAAAGCTTCGTTCTTTCGGTAATTTTGGCGTCGCTTCGATGATCGAACCCTCACGTGCGTCAAGTACGCTGCGCTTCTGCGCTTCGTATACTCCTAAAAATTCCTCGAAATTACTCACTTTTGCAACAGGTCTAGTGGCTCAACAAGAATAGAACCATGCCGGTAGTGGATATAGTGAAGAGGCTCAATATATCATTGAGTGGATATTACAATTACTACTATGTGATGGACAATACAGAACGAGTTCTAGTG
>JAIRNU010000096.1 GCA_031257945.1 Holosporales bacterium | reverse complement strand
CGCCTTGGATTTAGAATTGCGCCTGATTTCACGACTTATCGTCGATGGGCTCCTTTGTAATTTCTTGGCAATTTGCCGAAGCGATAGTTTCATTGACACAAGTGCTTCGATTTTACTACACTCGTCGCGGGTCACGTGGGTTCGCATAATTCCTCCTTTGTTTACTGTAAGGAGATAGCTTATCTGGGTGACCTTAGGGAATAACTTTCATCTAGGACAGTGGTCGTTAGATATGTAGTGTTGCGTTTGGCATGTTAATGGGCCATGTTGCGTTTGGCATGTTAATGGGCCGACAAATATGCTTGCTCCAAAGACTAACTTTTGTAATCATTAAGTGTTGGGGGAATCCTTGAATGACAAAATTTTCGTGGCACTGTGGGCGGGTTTTTTTTAAAGAACATATTATTGTTCCTTGCTTTTGGCGGAGCTGTTGGCGCAGAGGCGAAAGTATCTCTGGACCCGATATCTAAAAAAGGCCTACAAAAGGAAGATAAATTCTTAAAGAACGTAGAAAAACGCGTAAAAGCCACGTCCGACAACGGTCACGCGCCAAGCACCAACTCAGCAACTGTAAAATCACAAGAAATCCCGCACGAGGCGTCGTTCTCGTCCGATAAGAGCGCCGTTAGCGAGGCAGGAGGCATAGCAGTAAAGACCGCTCCCCCTCAAAATCAGCAAAATTCATCCGGCTTTTACTGTGGCATATCATTCGCAATGGAGAATGTATACCATGAGACGGACCTCTGGAGCATATCACACCAAGCGAAAAAACCCGGAGATAACAATGCTTTACTCAAACAATCTGAGGTACGGACCATTTACTACGGCTCGTATGCTTACAACCGGAATACGTGGCTTGCCGATTATGGGGCGTTCTTAGGGTATAGCCTACACATTTCCTCTAGAGTTTTGCTGGGCCTGGAGCTGCAAGGAAAAATTGGTCGACGAAGTGTAGAAATTGCGTCCAACGGCGTTTACGCGCAAAGAGGTGGCGAAGCCATTTCTACTCTCGGGTACTCTGCGACGTTCAGGGATAGCGGGTATTATGTGTCAGAGGTTGACTTCGGGTACACCAGGCCAACTCTTGCGATTCCGTACAATTTTTCTCTTTTGCCGCGCTTTGGTATAGTGCTACCAAGTGCTTTGGTTTATACGGTTTTAGGTGTGCGTTACGGACTATGGGAAGTAACGGATAACCCTGAGACAATAGACGTTGTTACAACGTATGATGTAAAAAAGGGTGCTGACGTAATACATAGTAAAAACGAAGTATCGATTATTGGCGGTGTTGGGATAGAAGCTTTGGTGACGAAGCAGATCTTTCTGCGTTTTGAGTGTTTGTATTCTAACGGGCCAAGTATAAAGAAAGAAGCTAGTGAGTTACAAAGTGACGCCGAAGTTAATGCCAATCGCCAATTAGAAGCTCTAGATATTAAATCTATGCGCTGCTTATCGATTGGACTGGGGGCCGGCTGGCGCTTTTAGTCATCACATTTTTTCTCATTTGATATGAACCTGCGTAACCTGCAAAATCAGCACCCTCCACATCCAGCTATCCCTTGAAATGCGCGGTATTCGGCCCATTAACATGCCAAACGCAACACTACATATCTGACGACCACTGTCCTAGATGAAAATTACTCCCTAAGGTCACCCAGATAAGCTAATCTCCTTACAGTAAACAAGGGAGGAATTATTCGAACCCACGTGACCCGCAACGAGCGTAGTAAAATCGAAGCACTTGTGTCAATAAAACTATCGCTTCGGCAAATTGCCAAGCAATTACAAAGGAGCCTTTTACCCGAGTATAGTAAGGCGTATGTATCTACAAACCATCCAGTTTTTACCCTTTATTCCTACGGCATTCTGTTTGTAAACTTCACATAGGAAGTCGCGCCAAAAACAACACACTGTGGGCAAATTCGTAGATACATTCGAAACACACCGTTGGCGCTTGTTTTTCCCAGTTTTCGTATCGTTTGGGATATCAGTATACTATTGGCTGAGCAACGAACCTAGTAGTACACTAACTTACTCTATTAGTTCGTTTTTGCTTTCGCTCCTGGTATTAATATTTAAAAGAATAAAAAAGCAAATACTCAGCGATAGCGCCCGAATTGAACGACTCCCCGCCTTAACCTGGTCCCTTTTCCTCCTGCAAATGGTAATGTGTTTTATCGTGGGGTTTTGCGCCGCAACAATACGTACCAACTGCGTGCGAACTCCAGCATTTCCAAAGGAGTTACTCGACACTACCATCCGCGGCGTTATCGAGTCTATAGAGGACGTTCCGCGCGGTACCCCAGAACGGCAGCGCATTATTCGGCGCATTATTCTAGCGGACATCAAACTCCCTTCAAAAGCTTCAAATTCCCCAAAACTGCGGGATGCTCTGAATAGTAAGGGGATAAAAATCCGCTTGCAAGGGACATTAAAAAAACTGAATAAAGTTGGGCTGTTTTCGCGCATTACGCTTCGAGCGCACATTTTTCCTCCGCCGTTCCCGCTGACTTTGCATGGGTATGACGCGCCATTTGACGCCTATTTTAAGGGTATTTCGGCGTTTGGTAAGCTTAAAGAGGTGCATAAATGCGCTAACGATGAGCCACCGCAAAACACGCCCCTAAACACGGCTAGCGCTACCAACAGCATTACCCAAAGCACTCACAGCATCCAAAAAATCCGCTTCGCTCTGAAGCAAAGGATAGAAACGTTTTTGAATCCCCGTACGGCCCCAATCGCTAATGCCCTTATAGTAGGGGATAAATCAGGGATCACCCTGCGCAGCCGGGAAAATTTCACGAAATCAGGGTTGTCGCATATTCTCGCCATCTCCGGGTTGCATATGGGGCTCCTCTCCCTCATGATTTTCTTCATGCTTTCGAAGGTACTGGCGCTTGTGCCAAACTTGGCTGAAATGTTTCCAGTAAAAAAGCTGTCGGCCTTGCTGACGATCCCTGTTGCCTTGTTTTACCTTCTGCTGTCTGGGGGGTCATTTTCCGCAATGAGATCCTTCATTATGGTGTGCATTTCCATGATCGCTATATTGGTTGATGAAAACCCAATTAGCCTACACTGCATTGCCATTGCAGCACTGATTATCTTGTTACTGTACCCAGAAAGCCTATACTCCATCAGTTTCCAATTGTCATTTGCTTCCGTATTTGGGTTGTGCTCGTTCCATGAAAAATTCCAAAATGCGTATTGGGGAAGTAAATCCGCCGTATTGGCAAAGTTGTTTCGCGTTCTTAACCCAATACAGCAAAGTATTCTTTCTACATTTATTGCAACGATTGCGACCGCTCCCATAATCGTCTACTCCTTTCAAAGATTCACTTTCGTAGGGGCGATAGGGAATTTACTGGCCATCCCGTTATTAAGTTTTTTCATCATGCCAGTTGGGATTCTTGCAACAATTTCGCTGATTTGGGGGGGGAGCGGTCTTTTATTCAGGATGTTCAATATCAGTCTAGACATGCTTATAAATATTACAGAACGCGTTGCGTCGCTTCCTTTTTCAGATTGCCTTTTCGCGAAGCCCTCTTGCGTGAGCGTTATTTTGATTATTTTAAGTATTATTTGGTTGGTCGTATGGAATGAGTCGAAACGACTTTGGTCTATTCCATTTTTACTTTTAGGGCTTGTGTTATTTTTTATGACCACATCGCCTTCAATTTTTATAACGCATAATGTTATTGGTATTAGCCCTAACGTTCGCCGCGATGATGGCTTTAGCATTGGTGCAAACGACTCACGCAAATTCCTTATCTCTAGCAGGCGGTTCGGCGGCTTTCACGCTAAAGTCTGGGCCCAAGAATGCGGGCTAAAAGATATTGATGAAATGACCGAAGAGCAAGTGGAATATTGGCAAGAGCGACTTGAGAAAGCGCAAAATTCTATCGCGGAGGATGAAGTGATTTTTATGTGGCAAGATCGGCATGGCCGCTTTTCTGCTAAAACACTCTCTTTTGTGGGGAAAAATCGGCCGTGGTATGCGCTAGCCCGCAAAGACTGAGTTTCAAATAAGTTTCGATCAAGAAAGTGGCGAATATCTGTTACTACTCACCTATCTTGCAAGTACGCGAACGCCTTCGTTCCCTTGGCAGAGACGTAATGCTCAACAATTGAGCAACATCCCAAATGCATATATTTGCGCGTCACAGTACCTACTT
>JAIRNU010000056.1 GCA_031257945.1 Holosporales bacterium | reverse complement strand
GGAATCCAGCACTTTCAAGTATTAACAACACTCTTTACTTCGATTTAACTAACTCTAATCTCTCCGATATTTACGACCTTCCAATAAACGAATTTTCCCGCGAGTATTCTTGCGTTTTTACTCTGCCTAACGGCATGTATAGTTTCGTACAATCTAATAATGAAACAACTCTAGACATTGAGACTATTGATAATCCGAGATTAATAACTTCAGCAATTTTATCTGAAAATTTGCAAGAAGTTCCCTACTTTGGATATACATCAATTGCCTTCGTAACAATCCCGGCCTCTGTAACGACAACTGGAGCATGGACTTTTAGCTCTCGCCCCCTAACAAGCGTAACTTTTGCTAAAAATAGCCAATTGCAGAGAATAGACGATGACGCTTTTAACGAAACACCACTCGCTTCAATTACAATCCCTGATTCTGTAACTTATCTTAGCGGGTTTTATAAAACTCTACTTACCTCCGTCACAATCCCTGATTCTGTGACGACAATTGGAGATGATGCTTTTCGGTACTGCGTCAAACTTACCTCCGTTATAATTCCTGATTCTGTGACGACAATTGGAAGCGATGCTTTTCGGGGCTGCGTCAAACTTACCTCCGTTATAATCCCTGATTCTGTGACGACAATTGGAAGCGATGCTTTTCAAAATTCCCCCATTCAATCAATAGGGATAAATTGCAATACTCCAAGTAGGAACAATATCATTGTAACATTAGACAATATGATTACTGCAAAATGTACTGCTGGCAACGTCAACACCCTTCAAGTCGCTTTATCTGCATCTCTTCTAGCAGCAAAGAATCCTGGTGAGATTAAGGACTACGTCCTAGGAATCCTGAGCATTGCCAGTCCTACAAGCAACGCCATCATCAGCGCTATTGCCGGCAAACAGGAAAAGCTCTTCGAGCTCGATCTTTCCAATACTGATTTGGTGCAGGCGGATATCAACGAAATGGCGAAAACGCTGCCGTGGACAGTCGTATTCAAGAATGGAGACAGAGTAACCTACGAATCTTAATATTATTACGAACAATCCCCGCAGGGTCTTAATCTTGCGGGGGGCGGCCTACTTCAGCGATACTTCGCCTATCTTTACTCCCTCAAATATTTATTTTCATTTTTCATACATTATTAACTGAAAATAGGTTGCCTTCTTAATACTTTTTGTGGCACTATAAGAATATAGATCACAACAGCTACGGCCCGGCCCCTGGGGTGATACGGTGTTACATGATCCGATGCAAGCTTTTTTTTCGAGTATGGATCCCGCTTGACTCTCCAGGCGAAACTCCTGGTTTTACAATGGTTTAAGCCGCCAGAAAGCCAGGGCGCGGGAAATATGTATATACAGGCCATAACGCAGATTGAGACTAGACCTGTTGCAAAAGTGAGTAATTTCGAGGAATTTTTAGGAGTATACGAAGCAGAACCGCAGCGGACTTGACGTACGTGAGGATTCGAGCATCGGAGCGACGCTAAAATTACCGAAAGAACGAAGCTTTCGCAACAGGTCTACTGCGGAATAAAAAACAAACAAGTGTGTAGGGTGCCAAGCATGATTTTAATAAAATTTGTAGAAATAGATTTTTTATTTTAGACTCACCGTAGCAAGAGCTTTTTTGAATGAAAAAAATGCAAGAGACTCCTCTTTCGGCTGAAACAGTCCCGCAAATGTTGGGTTCTATGAATATCCAATTTATTTCTGTAGTAGAAATTGTTGTGATACTGGCGGTTTGTATTTTTTTGTGGCATGGCATAAAAAAAGTTAAAAAGAATTTTCTACAGACGGCGGAAAAAAACAAGGCACGCGGCGTTATAACTAGCCCTTCGCACCACTTTTTGATGACACTTATCCCGGTTGCTGAATCTTTTTCGCATTTTGTAATTTTGGTGCTAGGCGGCGTGGCATGCTTATCCGTTGTCAATATCTCAGTAAGCCCGCTTTTTTACTTATTAAGCGTTTTGAGCGTCGGGATTTCCTTTGGTGCGAAAGATATTTTTACAGACATTATTCGCGGGATTTTAACTCTGGTTGAAGGGAAGGTTGCCCTTGGAAATTTTGTAACGATTAATGGAAGCTCTGGGTACGTCAAATCGTTAACTATCCGTCAAATCGAATTACAACTTACTGATGGAAGCATAGAGTTATTTCCATTCTCCCAAGTTCGCACAATCAGGAACCACTCCCTAGGCTATTGCCTGGCGAAGTCTTTGTTTAAGTTGTCCCCGTCAGCTGATATGAAGAAGTTCGAAGAGCTTGCAAATGAAACGTTCCATGAAATGCGGGAGAATAAGGCGCTTGGAGAGTATATCAATGAAAAAATAACGAATGGACCAATAGTAAAGGTTGTAAATGTAAGGAGGAGCGGAATAGAAGTAAACGTCCTATTCATAATAAACCCAGACCATAACAAAATTTTTGAAAGCAAGTTCTGCAGAATTATGGTAGATAAACTACAGGATACTAATATGTTGTCTGATCGGGAGTAATGCCATCTTTTGAACACGAAGCGCAATTTGCGGGGCGAGTGGTCGCCGGCGTAGACGAGGCTGGCCGGGGGCCGCTTGCGGGGCCTGTTGTTGCTGCGGCGGTGGTTATTCGCGAGCAAGAAGGGTTTTTGCAGGAATTTGCGGAGGTTGACGACTCTAAAAAGCTCTCCCCCAAAAAACGGCGTGCTATTTATGCCGGCCTTGTTGCGTCCTCTGCTATTCAGTTTGGCGTTGGTAGTGCGTCAGTCGAAGAAATTGACGAGCTGAACATATTGAATGCTACGTTTTTAGCGATGCGTCGTGCGTTGGACACGCTGGAGGTAAGTGCCGTTCTTGTTGATGGGAACAAGAAGATTACAGGTTGTACGGTTCCATGTTTCCCAATCGTGCATGGGGATCGTTGCAGCTACAGTATCGCAGCAGCATCTGTAATAGCGAAAGTAACTAGGGACGACATAATGCTAGCTTTATCTAGGGAATTTCCTGCGTATAAGTGGGATAAGAACGCGGGTTATGGGACAGCGGACCACTTAAGCGCCATTACATCGCATGGCCTAACAGAGCACCATAGAAAAAGCTTTGCTCCAGTGAAGCTCGCCGCTTGCTGTAGTTGGCTCTACGCCTTGCGCTAATAATTGCTCCGCCGTAGTTTATTCTAGGGCTTTGCGAGTTGTTATAGCATTTAAGGTACCTGCGTCCACGTCATATTGTGATATCTAAAAACAGTTCCATCGCTAAAAGTCACGCTACAGCCGTCTTGAGGGGCAGCCCCAAACTCCGCTTCTAAAAAGGTCGCTTTTTTCCGGTTTACTGCCTGGCCTTTTGGAGTACCGCTATCGCTACCGTGGGCGAAAATTTTTATCATGTCTTGTCCTTTTTTCGCCTCGGGGTCCTCCACTTCCGTCTCGACTGCTGCGCCATCCTCTTCCTCCTCCTCTTCATCCGCGCCTTCCGCCTCGATCATCTCTGCTGTTCTAAAGTTTGTAACCTGTAGCGTTCGAATATCAGCGTTTACTCTCACCTCTGTTATTCCAGAATCGCAAAAAACATTATAACCTATGTTCGTAACACTTGATGGAATTACTATATTCTTTAGGGAGCTGCACTTAGCAAAGACAGAGGCCTTAATCACAGTAACGCTATTAAAAATTTCTACGATAATTAAGGACCTACACTGAGAAAAAGCTAACTGATGAATTTGTCTAACATTTGGGGGAATATTTATCCTTCCCAACGCACAACAATTAAAAAAAGCCAAGCGTCCAATCACTTCGACACTTGAAGGAAGCTCAATATTTTGCAAACTAACGCAACCAACGAAGGCCCTGGGACCAATTACTCTTACGGCGTTTCCCGCAAACGCCACCTCTAGAAGCGCAAAACATTGCGCAAATGCGTACTGCTCTATTGTGTGGACTTTTGCTGGAAGCGTTATGCGCTCTAAAGATGAGCAGCAGGAGAACATTCTAAACGTAACAACCTCTAGTAGACTTCCTTGCTCAAAGGTCACCCCCTTAAGGGAACTACACTGAGCAAACGTCGCGCCCCTTATGATAGCGACGCTAGCTGGGATCGTAATTGATTCGATGCATGACTGCATAAAGGCTTCTGTTCCAATCTGTTTCACGCAACAGTCTGTGGGCCAGTACACAAAGCGGATTTGACCTTGCATAAAAGCATTTTCCGATATTTCGCGTACGTTACTACCGCATACCGCGCCGATACCATACTTAAGCGGGAAAACAACGTCCAGTAACGCATATGGTGGAATTTGTTCACAATTGAAATATATGGTTACGTCTTCGCACAGCTGATATCCCTCGCACTGCGGCCAATCAATGATTTTTTGGCCGTCGGAGTTTATTCGCGGTTCAGCTATCGGCGTTTCTACGCTACGTTCCACCGCATCATCCAAATACCACCATGATTTGGTTCCAGGATTATTTACGCGCCATTTTCTTGTGTGGAAATGCACCACGCAACCACGACTACATAGGCTAATCTTTCCCATCTCATCACACACAGTTGTCAAAGCATTGTGCCCGTCAAAAAGCCTGTTTAAGAACAAAACAAAGTCATCGTCAGGAATGTTTGTTATATCATTCTCAGTAAAAAAAATTTCTGTCTGCACTGTTCCCCAGAAAATTCCTCTACCGTATGTTTCCCAGAGTATCTCCTTGTCTAATTCCACATTAGGCAATGGAATATCGAGACTGTTCAATGCATAGCACTCTGCAAACGCCCCCCCGCCGATCCTAATTCCTTTGCAGGCTTCCATGTCAACATTTTCTAAGCTATAGCATCGTGCAAACGCGCTATCTCCAATGCTGTTCACTCCAGGAGGCAATTCTACCTGCTTTAGCTGGCGACAGTTAAAAAAGGCGCTATCCTCTATTGTTCCCAACTGACTTTCATTTGCAAATACAACAAATGTTAGCGCACTGTTAGCAAGTGCTAAGGAGTCGATTACTCGTACATTGCTAGGAATTACCAAGTGCTGGAGGGCACAACCAAAAAAGGCCCCCCTCCCAAGTGTTTCTAGTTTGCTTCCGCGTTCAAACGTGACAAATAGCGGCACACTACCGTCGGAGTATGCCCGAAAAGTTGTAACCAAGTCTATAACGCTCTCAGGAATGAACATCATTCGTAATTTTGTACATTGTACAATGGCGTCTTTCATGCTGCGGATCCTGCTGTTAGACTCAAAAGTCACTGTTTCTACCGAGCTGTTAGTCAAAGCTCGTTTGTCTAGCTTTTCTATACTGCGCGAGAGCAATATGGAGGGGCTGTTTGGTAGCTTGGGTTGACTTCCTATTAGTGACGTTTGTTGATCTCCTGGTGTCACAGCAGTAACAGGCCAACAATATCCCCGTTCATACACGTGATTCCGAACGGCATATATATTGGCACCAATTGATCCATCTGCAAAAATTTGCTCCTGTGTGACCGTCCTCTGCGGCGCGGCGCCTTCCATGCAGCTCGCACAAAAAAAGCCCCCGACATACACCGTAGTTTTAATTATCCACTTGACCATTTGCTAACATGTCAACGCAATTTAGAAATGTCCGCTTTGTGCAATTTAGAAATGTCCGGTTCTGCAATTTAGAAATGTCCGCTTTTTGGTAGAGAATGGGTCCATAATCCATTCCAAAATGAGGATC
>JAIRNU010000080.1 GCA_031257945.1 Holosporales bacterium | reverse complement strand
CCGAGGCAGCCTAAACAAATTTGACGCTGAATGACATAGCTGGGAGCCGGATGCCTTAATAGGGCACGTCCGGTTCTGAAGAGGGGCGGCAGCGGAAACGCTAGCCGTCTACTCTCGTGCCTAAGTTGCACGACACACATGAAATTTTTTGTAATTTAAAAATCAGTGTGCTACAAAAGGGGACGTTATTTGTTTCGGAATTTTTAATATGTCTTATTTGAAAAAAATTTTAATTAGTAGTTCTTTCTGTTTGGGTATATGCTGCGCAATATCTTTCAGCAGTAACGCGACTAGAGTAGTTCTGGTGCAGGTGGAAACGGAGACACGAAATTGCGAAGGCGTGCGGACCGTCTCTGACATACGATTCACCATTAGTGATGGACAGGAAAACCAGTATAATGGTAGTTGGACCCGGTTTGGCATCGTGAACACTGGGAGCCTATCTAAATTCTTGCAGGACGCAATAACGGATGCACAAGCGCTTATTAGTGATTATTCTAAGGCTCCACAAGTACAAAATATGTTGGACAGTGTAGAAGCTGTGAATATAAGTAATGTTGCAGCGTTGCAGCTTCCAGAGCAATGGATGGCGGCATTAAGACTCTCCCATGAGCAATATGCTACCATCATGCAACCATATGTTGACCCTAACGACGAAACTATAGTAGCTCGCGTAGAGATTGAGATAGAAGCACAAGGTACTTGCATCACTGACGTATTGGTGACCCTTAACAACCGTTATCGGTACAGCCTGTTGGATACTGACATAGTAAGCTTATATATGACCGCGACTACATGCCTATTTGCACCATTGAATAGTTATCCTCTGACTTCATACATGCAACAGGCAATGGATAATATTTTTAGAGCGTTCACACTTAGCGGTGCCGGCTTTCCCGTGAATGCAAGTTTCCAATGATTCCAAGCGAACTCGGAGCCTAAACCAATTGAATATACGCAAGGGGAAGCGAGACTACTAAGCAAAAAAGTTTGTGGAACGTCTCATATCGAGAATTAGGTGCTTGACTATACGCGCGGTCAAGCCCAGGACACTACGCTGTTTTCTTAAAAAAACACGCCTTCCCCTTTGAGAACAGTAACTTTTGCGCTAGTTCCCCCAACATCATAGAGTTCGATCCCTTTAGCAAAATTACATCTCCATCGCGAATTTCATCGTCAAGCATTGGAAGCATGTCAGCCTGATTGCGCGCGATCCCGCCTTTTTTAGAAGAGGGAAGGCAGTCAAACCCCTCGCGCACAAGTAAGCCCACAGCGTAAACTTTATCTATACCGCTATCACTAATTCCTTGAAATATCCTTAAGTGTTCATCCGCTGATATACTACCAAGCTCCATCATGTCGCCAATCACAACAATTTTCCTGCGTTCTTTATAGCCGGCTACCAAATTCTCTATTTCCGCCATTACAGACGCAGGATTGGCATTATACGAACTGTCAATCAAAGTAAAATTCCGGTCATCTTCCCATTGCACCAAAAAGGTCTCTCCGCGCCCCGGCAAAGGCTCCAACTTCTCCATACTCTTTAATAAGGTATCACCAACATGCCCCCACTCTTTCTCCATAATAACTGCCAACTTCTCATTGTATGAAGAAGCAATGGCCGCCACCAATGACATTACGCTGTTAAAAACCATGTGCCGGCCAGTTGCCTGAATCGTATAAGAAACGTTAACTCCAGCTATTTTCGTTACAACTTTGGTCATATTTTCTGGCAACTTACTTGCAGAAATAATAAAAGCCGTTGCAGCAGGAGTATATCCAACAGTTATAACTTCGCTAGTATTGTATTTTTGGGCGTTGGCCCGAATTTGAGGGTACTTCTCGAAACTTTCATAATCAACAACGAGTATCCCGCCGGCACACAGTCCAGAGCACAACATAGACTTTTCAAAAGCAAGGTCGCCTATTGATTCGAAGGATTCAATATGTACGGGAGCAATTGGCATAAGGACCGCGACATGAGGGCGGCACAAGCCGGCCAGCCCCTGCATTGCCCCTTTTTTATCGATTCCTATTTCAAACACACCAAACCGGCTGTCCTTTCGCAGGGCCAGCATACTAAGCGGAAGCCCAATAATACCATTATAATTTTTTGTCGTTGAGACAACATCGTTGATACCAGACAATTCAGATAATAGAGTGGTGATCCAATTGCGTACTGTCGTTTTTCCGACACTCCCAGAAATACCGATAATTGTTGCAGCTGTATAAGTTCGGGCGTACTCCGCCAATATCTCCAAGGCTTTTTGAGTATTTTCAACGAGCAAGTGACTGCGATCCTTTAAAGCGGGAACAATTTTTTCTACAATGCATAGGGACGCCCCATTTTTAAGAGCTTCATCGACAAAATCATGGCCATCGAAATGTGGCCCCTTCAACGCAACAAAACACTGGCCTGATTCGATTGTCCGCGAGTCTATTGAAAACCCGCGTACTGACATTTCAATGGGACTAGATATGAAGCGCAAAGCAGAAATAATATCGTTAATGAACCACTCCCCGCTTAGCACATCTATACTCTCACCATTACCTAACGTCATAATTCCACCCCACCAACACGCAAAAAAGAACTTCTATCCAAAATTCCGTACCACATCCTCAACGAAACTCCTATCGCTAAACGGTACACACACACCATCAAGCTTTTGTACAACTTCATGCCCCCGTCCTGCTACTAACAGTATATCGCCTTTGTTAGTATTTGCAATGGCATATCTGATTGCATCACCGCGTCCTGCGATTTCGGTGGCACCAGGGGCGCCCTCCAGAATGTCTTTCCTAATTTTCGCCGGGTCTTCTCCGCGCGGATTGTCGTCAGTAATAATAACTTTAGTCGCCAACGCAGAGGCGATCCGCCCCATTTCTTTACGTTTCCCTTGATCGCGCTCTCCACCACAACCAAAAACCACAATCAAGCGAGTAGGGTGCAGTTGTTTAAGCTCAGATAAAACTGTTTGCAGGGCGTCAGGGGTATGCGCGAAATCGATGAATATGCTGCCATGATTGTAATATGTCGCTAGTTCTAACCTGCCGGGAATCCCGCGCAAATATGGGATTGTTGCAACGACATCGTGTATTTTTATTTGCGGATTACAGGCGATTACCAAGCCCAGCGCGCATAATAAATTTTCGATTTGAAAACTTCCTAAAGGATTAAAGCAAACATTAGGGAAACACCCCCCGAATATGTGTAAATCGAACACTACGCCCGGCTGCGAAGAATCAGCAGGGTCTTGCGATTTAATTTTGGCGTCAGAATGTATTGCCGATTGGGAGGACGGCCTGATATTTTCTGCGTAAATATCGGTACCTTCGTTTAACGCATAAAAAATCGTTTTTAGGCCGCGCTTTTGGCATATTTCCTCAAAAAATTGCAAAAAACTGCTTTTTTTGTTCAAAATCGCACTGGCCGAAGGTTTCGCTAAATCCGCAAAGAGCCGGACTTTCGCTAGCGTGTATTCTTCCATTGTTTTATGGTAGTCGAGGTGATCTTGCGTGATGTTTGTAAGAGCTACAGCATCGAATTGCACCCCGTCTAGGCGGTATTGGTGGAGCCCGTGGCTTGTCGCCTCTATCGCGGCGCTTCTTACGCCATTAGCGTGCAACTCCGACAGAATACTGTGAAAAGTCACTGCATCAAAAGTTGTCATATCGGGGACTTTTGTTTTCAAAGCAAATGGTGCAGCATTGCGTGGTTCGTGGGACTGATCAGATACGTGCACACCAAGCGTCCCAACGTCCGCCGATTTAATACCAAGTAGCACCTGAATTTGGCTAATAAATGATACAGTCGAGCTCTTCCCGTTTGTCCCAGTAACGGCGGATAGCACTCCTGGACGGTCTTTATAGAAAACACCACACAATTGAGCCAGCGCTTTCCTAGCACACTTAACATACACAACGACTGGGCTACCAAGGCCCAACTGTCCTACTGCTCCAACGACTGGATCGACATGCTGGCATATTGTGTCCTGTTCCTGCACAACGATGCATGCCCCATTAACCACAGCTTCGGCTATATGTTTTTGTACATCGGCACATGGAACAGCAACGAAAACACTACAGGCAACAACGGCCCTTGAATCAGAGAAGACCCCAAATATTGCGGCCTCGTTGGGAGCGGCAATTCTCTTTAGTAACCAATCAAAAGTAAACACCACGAAACCAGCGCACGAAATACCATCCCAACCCGCAGACCGTCAATAAGCAAGCGCCCCTACGATTTCACCAAACCGAAAGACTTGCAAACCAACAGGCTGGCAGAATACTACGCAAACAAGCAAAGCCGGCCCGGCCCAAAAAGCCAGAGGCCAAGCTCTCTTGTTAAATCACGTAGCCTTACTCGACAACAATAATGTGTGCGCGACGATTCAAAGCGTGATCTTGCTCCGTATTGCCTTGAGATGCCAAGGACTCCTTCCCATACGAAATCGTAGAAACACGGGATGTATCAATGCCCTTGCTAACCAAGTATGCCTTCACAGACTCTGCTCGGCGGCTAGCTAGGCCAATGTTGTAATCCTGCGTTCCACGGGCATCGGTATGCCCCTCAACGCATACGTTCCTAGCTGCGTACATATTAAGCCAAGCAACGACTTTTTCTAGATTATCCTTCGCTTCTGCCGTCAAATTATAACGATCGAATCCGAAGTATGCGGTATTAGCAATATTCTGTTCAAAATCAGCGGCAGAACCTGGAACAACAACCGTTGTAGATACGGATTCCACATCCTTTTCCTGATTAGCACAAGAAACAAGCAAAGCCCCAATACCGACCAGGGCAACAAAATTTTTAAGCACGGTTAAACCTCCATATACTTACTCCACTAATATTAGGCATAAATTTGATAAAAAATCATTAAAAATTAGCATCCGACGGAAAAAAATGAATTTTATGAAACTTTTTTTTGTGAGAAGTGAAAGTGCGATCGGGTTCCTAACGTATAGCTAAATTTCTTGAAAATCCATCAATAAGTAACTATTCAACGCCAAGAATTCCAGGCGGCGAAACCGGTCAGAGCAGTGTGGCTGTCAATAAATTCAGCTATATACTCCTAAGCGTCGGTGCCATTGCCATATTGCGTTAACACTATAGTCATAAGTATTAGCTAGACTGTACGCGATGAACCTGATTTTTATAAAAGTTATGGAGAAATTAAATATTACCACGCAGAGTCTTCCAGGAAGAACTACCGAAAAACTAGCTACTATCAATTTATCTAACCAAGGTAGTGGCTCATGCAAATGCACCCCAGAATGGCTGATTAGTTTTGACAAAGTAAGTGCTGGGCTAGCCGCTGGAACACTTGCTTTGCGGGCTGGAATTGGTATTGGAGTTACGCGGTACTTTATGGGTACGGATCCGATTATGGCAGGATCATCGGAGCACAACTTACAAGCTTTTACGGAGCTGTTTGGGTGGAACTCGGAGACCGTACGTTTTACCGGCGGACATACGTCGGGGGCATTATTACCTTCCGCTAGTGTTCAATTTTCACCGCTAACTATCATGATCCCATCCGGCAATTTCGCTGCTAACGCGGAAAAGGCGATGTTCAATGGAACTCTAATCAAAGCGATAACAATTATACGCACTGGGTTTATCGCGGGATCCTTACAAATAGTGCAAACCGTCGTTTTCAGGGATTGTCGCATACTAAAATTTCAACAACAGCTGGACCGGCTTATCATGCATTTTTCAATACTCGAAAAGGAGACGAAAATGTTTGTCTTTGATGAAAATGGGCGTCCATGCGGTCTTACTATGGGAACAAATAATATTGAAAAGAACGACACCTCCTCGCCATTAAATACAGTTGGAAGCGAGGTAGCAGGGCTCGTTGGCCAAGCTACAAAAGCGCGCAAAATAGGGCTAATAGAGTTTATTATTGGCGTAGTGAAAGAGCACATCTAGGGGCGGTTCTAAATCATGGAAATTATTGCCACGCGCCGCTATTATGCGGGATCGCCATGCTTAATGGCTCACAATCTTCATGAAATACCAGGTATTTTAGCAATAGGCTCACACGATGCAACGAGTTAACTTTTTGCAGTGCGGTCAGCCGAATTAACTAAATATTAACGTAAAGCCTCTAACATGATGGAAGGGGCTGTTTTTTTATTCGGTCTATGCCTTATTTTTGCAAGCATATGTTTCTGGCAGGTGTAGTGCTTACTTCCTTAGGAAGTGGTGCTTTTTGCGAGGAATATTGCGTAAAAATAAAACAAACCGAGGAAACTTCTCCTGTTGCCGACCAGAAATCCGAAAAAGAAGAAGAAGGGAATCATCCGATAACTACTATTACAAAAGATGAAACACCTAATGATTCTGAACAAAGAGAGATTTCGTCCGGCGAGCTTCCTCTGCACCATTCGACAAGCGTTTCACATAATAATCAGGAGTTCTCAGGACCTCCAATAATACAACAAAGAACGGTTTTTGAAGGAGTGCAGGGGGCGGCTATACCAACAAATCCTCAAGCAACACCTGCACTCCCCGCCACGCCTACGACACCGCCAATACCTGCGACACCAGTAATACCTGTGAAAGCTACGGGACAACCCCCTCCTCATGCAAATAGTTTGCTGACTAAAAAAGGGCTGGGCGAGGATGTAAAAAAAATCCTAGAAAGGGGGGTTTTGCGCGTTGGTATGTGTTCCATCGACCAACCCCCTTTTCATATCAAGCGTGATGGGCAGCTCGATGGGTTTGACGTTGACTTGGCGCATAAACTTGCGGAAGTGCTTGGCGTAAAGATGCAGATCGTCGAGGGGGCGGACTGGGATTCCCTTATTGATGTGATGATTGACGGCGGCATCGATGTAATAATCTCCAACCTCAGCTTAACCCCCGAGCGCGCCGCCAGAATCTCGCACTCCAAACCATATGCGCAAATCCGCCAATGCCTATTACTTAACCGTGTTTTGCTAGCTAGAGCCGGAAGCGAAGGCCTGGTCACCCTGCGCCAAATATTTGAAAAATACTCCAATAATACGCTGCTTATACAGGAGGGGACGGCTTGCATTGACTGGGCAGCCTCTCTATTCCCCCAAGCAAAGATCTTAACGACTGGCTCGTGGGACGAAATCATGTCTAAAACGCAAAACAAGGAGGTTTTAGGGACTATAAGTGATGAAATCGAGATAAAGAAAAGGATGAAAGGAGGTAAAACCATGGAATTTATGCCAGTTGTAATAAAAGGGAAATACGATTTTATCGTCGTTGGAATGCAACTTGCGGCAACAACCCTGAAGCAAGTCGTTAATGCACTTATTGATTGTAATGATGTACGGTGTGAAGTGGAGGATACTAAACATGACAAAACCTAATATTGAAGAAATTCCAGTAATCGGTTGGCTGTACAGAATATTTTCTGAACGAAAACTACGCTACGATATTGTTTTTAGTTTCATGATGCTGTTTGTATTCGAAAATGTAATTACTTTTTGTTTTACATTTCGTTCGAACAATATCGTTTCCACAGAGTTTGCTAAGCGCGCAATGGAACAGCACTCTAACGCTGCATTAATGCAAACCAAGCGCTACCTAGACGACGTTCAAAAAGTTGTCATGATTTGCCGCACACTCGTCGATTTGCAAAATCCAAACTCTATAAATGATGCGAAACTGCGGGATTGCCTGCTGCAAAGCCTAAAGCTATATCCTCATTTTTCTAATATTTTTGTTGGGTTTGCAACGGGCAATTACCTTGGTGTAGAAAGGAAAACGCCTAATGCTAGGTACGTCATGCAGTCAGACAAAGCACTGCCTAATAATATAAAATTTTTGATTCAGTCGCAGGACAGGACTGCTACTCCGATATACGAGCTGTGGAGCTATTATAACGAGGACGGGGTCCTTGTTGGTGAGGAGAAAAACGAGATTTTTAACTTTGACCCGCGGACTCGCCCGTGGTTTTTGATGGCCGAGCAAAAGGGCGATTTTGTTTGGACTGACATATATGAGTATTCAGGTTCAAATAGCTTGTGTATCACAGCCGCTGTGCCGATTTACTCGCAAAATGAGAATAAAGTCGAGAAATTGAGCGGGATCGTTGGGGTTGACTTACGTTTGGATGAATTATCGACATTTATGAAATCTCAAAAAGTTTCGGAAAATGGCGTGACTTTTATAGTAAATCAATCTGAGCAGGTAGTTGCCTATCCAACAATAACCGCGACAAAAGCCTCTCAGACTACGGGATCTAGGACGTTAATGTCTATCGGCGAGGTGCCAAACAAGGAGATAAGCATCGCCTTCCAAAAGCATAAAGAAATGAAGGAAAAGAGTGTCGAATTCACTTATGAGGGCAACGCTTATTTAGCCAGCTTCGAACCAATTGAAGACGGGAATAGTATTGATTGGTTAGTCGGAATAGTAGTTCCTAAATCCGATTTCTCCAAAAATATAGACGATATGCAAAAAGGGGAAATGTTGATAATCATCCTTGTCGCCATCGTTGCAACGTTCGTGACTTTCGTCCTTTCGCGCAAAATATCTGCGCCAATTATCGCAATAGCCGAGGAAACTCAGCGGCTAAAGGATTTCTATCAAACAGAGCCTTTGCAAATTAAAAGCAATATTAGCGAAATCAAGAAGATGATTGACGCGATAGCCGCCATGCGCGCTAGCTTACAATCTTTTGGAAAATTTGTGCCAAAGGTGCTCGTCAGGCGTTTAATGCAAAAAGGGACCGAGGTAAAGCTTGGCGGAAAAACTACCGAAGTTACGATGTTCTTTTCAGATATCCAGGGGTTCACCACGATATCAGAGAACATGCCAGCAGATAAACTTGTATTGCACTTATCAGATTACCTTAACGAATTATCAGCAATAATAGTTGAACAAAATGGCACAATAGATAAGTATATTGGCGATTCTATTATGGCGTTTTGGAACGCTCCAAATTCAGATAAAAATCACGTCTTTAATGCTTGTCATACTGCGCTTTTATGTCAAAAACGGCTTGGCGAACTTAATCGGCAGTGGGAATTAGAGAAAAAGCCAATACTGTATACTAGGATAGGATTGCATACCGCAGAAGTTATTGTCGGGAATATTGGTTCCGACGAAAAGATCAACTATACGCTTATGGGGGACAGCGTTAACCTTGGTTCAAGGCTTGAGGGAACGAACAAAGTCTATAAGACAAAGATTTTGGTAAGCCAGAATGTCTATAAGGTCGTTAGCGAGAGATTTTTGTTTAGGCCAATAGATATCGTTGCCGTAAAAGGAAAAAAGGAAGGGATCCAGATATACGAGCTTGTCGGCCAGATGACTGGTGATAGCAGAATTTTGCCAACGAAAGACGAAGTTACTCTTTGCGAGGCCTTTGCTCACGGGTTTAAGCTATACCTAGAGCAGCGCTGGGGGGAGGCAATCAAGCATTTTGAGAATTTAAAAAAGGACTTCCCGCAAGATTACGTTACAGAGCTATACTTAGAACGCTGCCTTGCGTTTAAAGAGGCGCCGCCAAAGAGAAACTGGGACGGCATCTTCGTTATGACGCAGAAGTAGAGAGGGACTGTAAAAACATGCATGTTATCAAAAAGAATCTGGCTAACATTCTGCTTAATAGCCCGCTACTCCTGCTTATTTGCATAACAGGAGGGATATACGTTGGTTTTTACCATAAGGAGCTTTCTTCATATTTGGCTCCTATTGCCTCCTTCTACACAAATTTATTGCAAATAACGGTTATCCCTATTATTGCAATTACTCTTTTAACAAATATGTCGAAACTACTTACACACGGTGGCTCGAATAAATACATAATAAAAATAATCGCTGTTTTTTCCTTCATGCTTTGTTTTACAGGGCTATGTGCGGTAATAGTTGGTGCGATTATTCAACCAGGGGAGGACATGTCGAACGATGAGGGCATAGTGTGCATCGTCGAAGATAGCGGTGGGGTTAGAACACGCGAAGTAACGCTTGACGACCCAATTGAAAAGGAGCAATCAGTTAGCATTGTGGACTTCCTTGTAAATACCGTTCCAAATAATATATTCAACGCATTATCGCACGCTAACATGTTACAAATAATTATTTTTTGCGTCATGTTCGGTGTTGCGTGTGGGATAGTATCGCGAAAGGACAAGCAACCAAGATTAAGAGAATTAGGGTCCTACTTAGCGGTTTTGCACAAAATAAATGAAAAAGTACTACTTTTTCTGCCACTAGGGTCGTTTTGCTTACTTGGTACGCAGCTTTCGTCAGTCTCAGATTCAACACTTGGAGCTATATTCAAATTAGCGTTAACTATGTTTTTAGTGATTTTTGTACTATCTGTAGTTTGTAGTATTGTTTTATGGCGGTGCTCTTCCTACAAATATTTAGAAACACTAAAGGCTCTGGGGAACACGCTGGTTATGGCTTTTTCGACGCAATCATCCATTGTTTGCGTTCCAAGGGCAGTCAAAGCTCTTACAGAAGGGCTAAATTTTGACAAACAAACAGTAGAGCTTACTATACCGCTGGGTGTCCCACTGTGTCAGTTTTCTACTGTTTGTTTTTACGCTATTGGTACGATTTTTGTTGTGAATATATTTAATGAAACAATAAGCTTTTCTGGGTATTTATTCATAGTTTTAGCCTCCATTTTGACGTCTTTTGCTGCGTCTGGTGTGAAGGGCGTCGTTTACTATTCGCTAATGGCTGGGATATTAGCGCCGCTTGGATTACCGCTTGGCGGGGTTATTGCGCTATTTATTGCTGTTGACCCGTTAATTGATCCATTTGGAACGGTTTTTCATGTGTATGCAACGTGTTGCTCCTCAGCGATTTGCTGTAGACTTAATGGCTTTGGTAAACGCAAGAAAAAGCAACACTAATTGCCAGTATTCCGTTTGAAGCTCCACCTGAGCCCACAAAAGGGACGGCATACAATTGATATGTACGCCGTAGATATTTACAGCAAGAAAGCTAACCACTAATGTGCAATTGCCTGCCGCTATCTATCATCCCTCCTCTGGAGTTTCGCTTGCGGGGGCCTCACTACCAGACGCGTCAGCCGCTGCCCCATCGCCATTTCCACCAGGTACAGGTGCTGGCTCCCCCGCCACTGCGCCATCCTCGGCCCCCTCCTCGCCGCCTTTATTATCATCAAGGCCGCCAACAAGCATACTCTCCGCAATTAACCCTGCCTGTGCACGAATTGCAGTTTCTATTTCGGCCGCTTTTTCGGGGTTCTTTTGCAGGTAATCTTTGGCGGTTTCCTTCCCTTGACCGACTTTCTCCCCTTTATAGGAATACCACGAACCAGACTTTTCAATCACTCCAGCGCATACGCCAAGGTCCACCAGCTCGCCAGTTTTCGAAATACCCTTCCCATACATAATATCGACTTCAATTACTTTAAACGGAGGGGCCATCTTGTTCTTTACTACTTTGATCCTGGTTTGATTCCCAATTAACGCATCTTTATCCTTTATCGCGCCAAAACGCCGGATATCAAGCCGCACAGAAGAATAAAACTTCAGGGCATTTCCGCCAGTTGTAGTTTCCGGGTTACCAAACATAACCCCGATTTTTTGCCGTATTTGGTTAATAAAAATGACGATACTACCGGTTTTAGACACAGATCCCGTTAATTTACGCAAAGCATGACTCATCAAGCGTGCCTGCAGCCCAATGTGCTGATCCCCCATCTCCCCTTCAAGCTCCGCTCTAGGGACGAGTGCAGCAACGCTATCTATTACGAGGATATCTACTGCCCCGCTGCGAACGAGCGTATCAGTAATTTCTAACGCCTGTTCCCCGGAATCAGGTTGTGAAATCAGCAGATCGTCAACATTAATACCGAGCTTCTTGGCGTAACTTGGGTCAAGCGCGTGCTCAGCATCAACAAAAGCACATATCCCCCCGACTTTTTGCGCTTCTGCAATAGTATGCAGGGCCAAAGTCGTTTTCCCCGAGGATTCTGGGCCATATATCTCTATGATACGCCCCTTAGGGAACCCGCCGATACCAAGGGCCAAATCAAGGCTCAAACACCCAGTTGAAACAACTTCTACTTCAAGGTCGCCTTGCTGCCCTAGGCGCATAACGGACCCTCTACCAAAAGCCTTTTCTATCTGCGACAACGCCGCGTTTAGGGCCTTTTTTTTATCCTGATCTACACTAACCATCCTATTTCCCATACTACTTCCGTTCTTTAGCTACATACTACCCAAACTTTATTTACAAATGAATAATTTTATCTGTCTTTTCGCAACATTCACCATCTATCCAAGATCAAACACATGTAAGAAAAAAATGAAATATTCACACTTACGTAAGTATATGATAGCGTATTACTATGTGAATGTTTTTATGTAGAAAGTATATGTACAACAAAAAAGATTATATAAAGGCGGCGAGGCGTGTATTCCTTTGCGCTATGGCGTGTTCTATATTTTGTCCCAATGGCATATGTAGTAATCGTTACGCTGCTGCAGTGGAGCAAGCTCAACAGGCCGTAGATGATGCGCAACGGGAATTTGAAGAAGAAATGTGGCAAGGACTTGCGATGCGGCCACAAAACGACAAGGAGCGTAAATCCCAGGCGCTCAACAACAAGAGAAAGGATGCTGCATTCCGTAAGTTGCGCAAAGCTCAACACGATCTCGAGGTTGCAAAACAGAGGCTAAATTCGCCTAAAAATATTGGTGGCTTCCCAACACAAGGATTTAAGTCGTTACCACGCAACTGGCCTCCAATCTCAGAAGACAACTACGACCCTGACTATGATCCTCGGTGGGAGGAGAATGCCATACAGGCCGTCACTGATTTTGATGCTCCTTTTGATTCGTGGAATTTTGATTCGTGTAACTGGTGAGTCGACCAAGGGATTGACTTTATGCTGAAACACTTGTTACACTCAAGATAATACAGGAGGACGGTTTGGGCTGGTGCTAAACGGTCTTTCGATACGTATTGGCTTTTGTTGGGAGCTTTTTTAATTTCAGAGGAGAACTAGAAATATGGTAGGGAAATTTTTGACGCTGGCAATGATGTCGGCAAGTAATGTGTTTTGTAGCCAAGTCGAGTATCAATTAAATGACGAGAAAGTGACAGAAACAGTGAGAGATGGCGACGTCCCGTTTATTGCCGGTCATAATGTTGTGTTTATAAATGGGCAGACGTACGATATTAATTCAATTGTATTATCGGGTAGTAGGGTGAAATGGTATGTGAAGGACGTGGTTATCCCGCAAAATATCGTTAAAATCCCTGTGTCCGCTTTTGCAGATTGTCTGAATCTTCAGGTTGTTACGTTTGAGTCTGGAAGTCACTTGGCTGAAATAGGAAATTGCGCTTTTTATAGGTGTCAGTCATTAATGTCTACAATCATTCCCAAAGGCGTTACTTCGCTTGGTGATGAGGCTTTTTACGGGTGCAATAAACTTGCTTGTGTCGTATTTGAACCAGGCAGCGAATTGAGCAGAATTGGGGCATCCGCTTTTAGCGGGTGTACCCCATTAAGTAGTATAGCGATACCAAATGGCGTGACGCATATAGGAAGAGACGCCTTTTGCGGGTGTTCCCTGCGAGCGATAGTTATTCCAAGTAGCGTTACTTCGCTTAGTGGATTTAACCAGTGCAAAGAGCTTGCTAAGGTTACATTTGAAGCAGGTAACAACTTAACCGAAATAGGAGAGCAAGCTTTTAATGGGTGCTATACATTGGACACTATAACCATTCCCAAAAGCGTCGTTATGCTTGGTGCGGCGGCTTTTAACAGCTGTCATGGGCTTGCTAATGTTACATTTGAAGCAGGTAGCAGATTGGACAGAATTAAGTCATGCGCTTTTGGCTGGTGTAGCTCATTAAGTAGTATAACGATCCCGGATAGTGTGACGTGTATAGAAGCAAGCGCCTTTTGCGAATGTCCCCTGCGGGAAATAGTTATTCCAAGTAGTGTCACTTCGCTTAGTGGATTTGGCCAGTGCCGTGAGCTTGCTAGTGTCACATTTGAAAAAGGTAACAACTTAACCGAAATAGGAATGTACGCTTTTATTGGGTGCACCTCATTGGCCACTATAGCCATTCCCAAAAGCGTCGTTACGCTTGGTAAGCATGCTTTTTCTAATTGTACGAATCTTACTAGTGTTACATTTGAGCAAGGCAGCCGATTGAACGAAATACAGAGTTGCGCTTTTTCTAGTTGCGACCAATTAACGACGATAACCTTGCCAGATGGGATAACGAGTATCGGATGGGACGCCTTTAGTGGCAGTGCTCTGCAATCTATAAATATCCCAGATAGAGTTACTTCGCTTAGTCACACTTTCAACGGCTGCGAATCGCTTTCTATAGTCACATTTACACCAAACAGCCAATTGCGCAAAATAGGAGACGCCACCTTTCGCTGCTGTTCCCGCTTGCAGTCTATAAACATTCCAAAGCATGTAAAACATATAAGGAAAAACGCCTTTAACAGATATGTCTGGTATAAGAAGCTGCCTGTTACCGAGGCTATTGGTGAGAGTATAACTATTACATTTGATCCCGATAGCGAATTACAAACGATAGGAGATAGAGCTTTTTATGCATGCAACCTAGATGATATAACTATCCCCAAGAATGTTGTTTCGATTGCCGCCCAAGCTTTTGGTAATTGTACAAATCTTTCTAGTGTTACCTTCGACCAAGGTTCCCCAGAGCGCCGTTTAACAATCGAAGACGAGGCTTTTATCAGGTGCAATAGCTTACAAGAAATACACATTCCAGGTTGTGTTGTGGATATTAAGCCAAGTACCTTCCGCAATTGTACGTCCTTACGAACTGTAACCATTGAATCGCGGGATACTAATATTGCCTCTGGTGCCTTTCGGGACTGCCCGTTAAGAACAATTACCTTTGGTTTTGAGATTGGCGGAAGTGACTTCGCCTCTTTTTTGATGGCTACTTTTGGAGCACAACCTGGGTGTACTGTATATTTTAATGATAAAACCTGCAAATGTGACGCGACTAATGGCTGGATAGAGCAGCCACAATAATCTCTGTGGTGTGCTGGTTTTTTTAGTTCTAGCAAATTTCCAGATTCGTGCTGGATTCAAGCTAAGACTAGAAAGTTCTGGGCGTTAAGCCGTGCTTGCAATGTTTGCGAGAGTAAGCGCCACCAGTAATGGCGGCGTCTATTCTCGCAATTGTCCAAGATCAAACACATATGAGAAAAAATATGTAGTGAAAAAAGCCTGAAAAGCACGAAATAAAAAATACAGTATTCACAAAAAGCAAAAAGGCCTCCAGAATGAAGTTAGAAAAAA
>JAIRNU010000008.1 GCA_031257945.1 Holosporales bacterium | reverse complement strand
TCGGTAATTTTGGCGTCGCTCCGATGCTCGAATCCTCACGTACGTCAAGTACGCTGCGGTTCTGCGCTTCGTGGGCTCCTGAAAATTCCTCGAAATTACTCACTTTTGCAACAGGTCTAATATGCATGGAATCTTGCAGTACTGGCAATTGGGTGGGCGGCTTGGCGGCATCTCGGCTTGCCATGTCGGCAGTTTTTAGGGGGCTAGCGGAGTCATAAAGCCCCTCAACAACAGCGCCTTTTACTGTTAGATTGATGCGAAAAGTCCTCCAGCTAAACCAAAAATCTATATTATCCAAGCGCGCCTTTACCCCATTTTGTACTTGGATCTTTATGTTTGCGATATTGAAAGAAAATGGAAAAAATCCAGTAATTTCTCCAATTTCCGCTCTCCCCCCCAAGTTTTCAATTTTTTTCTTGACAATGTCGTTTGCTATGTGCTGGGGGATATCTAGTGTTAAAGCAACAATGTACGAAAAAATCAACACCCCGCCGAGAAAAAGCAAAGTATTCAACGTTTTAAATAAGAAATGTATCTTGCCGATTCCCTTTAAGAACAACAGCTATACCTGATTTTAAAAAACCCCGCACACTGCTTGATACTATAACTATTCGCGCAAAAATAAAACTTCAACTAATAGAGTTGGCAAGAGCTATGGATGGCCAGGAGAGCAAAATAACCAAGGTAGATCTTTCAAGGACGCTAAAGCAAGCCTATTGAGGCAACAGAGCATAACTCTTTTTTCTAACAACATATTGTTTGAGCAGTAAATTTATGCCGCTGTTCGTACAAATAGCGGCTCTTATGAATATAGGCTTTTTTTGATTGCACTTTATCGCCCGGCTATTCAACAGAGGAATCCCAGATTTACACGGCAACACCGCAGCGTTGGCATCATAAAAAACCGCACGTTTTTTTAGAAAAAGCGGCTCCAACAGGCCGATTGCCTCATTATCCCTTTCCACGGAGCTGTTTTTCCCAATAACAACAGCTAAGAAGTGGAACTCCTGTCCACTTGCATCATACCTACTTGCAGAAGTGCTTACACTATATCCAGATGTATAGACATACCCGGTCTTTATACCATTTGTCCCCTGAAATTTGTTCAAGAGATAGTTGTGCGTGAAGTACGTCCTGCCATTGTAATCAAACGACCTTAGTTTAAACAGGTTGGAGAACCGAGGAAACCGCAAAAACAAAGCTCGCGCCAAAATCGCCATATCACGGGCTGTGGTTTTTTGCTTCGGATCTGGCACTCCGGAAGGATTACAAAAATGTGTCCTATGCATCCCAAGGGCCTTCGCCTTTGCGTTCATCTTTTTAACGAATTGCTCTACGGAGCCGCATAATCCCTCCGCTATAACAACCGCAGCATCATTGGCTGATTTCACTATTAATGCTTCTACTGCGGTTTTTACCGAGATGCGGTTCCCTTCCCTTAAATGCAGCTTAGTCGGAATTTGCTGGGCAGCGCGCGCCGAAACTGGAAGGCTTGTGTTAAAGGTTATGCGCCCGGTACTAATTGCCTCAAAAAGCAAATATAACGTCATTTTTTTTGTAAGTGATGCTGGAGGACATGACTTATCCGCATTCTTTTTTGATAGTATCTCTCCGTTTTGAACATTAACGACAATATAAGCATGCACCCTTTTCGCTTCGCAAACACCCCCGCAAATATACATAAATAGGAGAAATAAGAGTAGCATAGGCCTGTTGCGAAAGCTTCGTTCTTTCGGTAATTTTGGCGTCGCTCCGATACTCGAATCTTCACGTACGTCAAGTACGCTGCGGTTTGCTTCGTATGCTCCTAAAAATTCCTCGAAATTACTCACTTTTGCAACAGGTTTAATAGGAACCCTACCATGTAAAAGCATGCAATTTAATAAGTAACGTCTGCCCACCGCTTAGTGTATTAAAGTATTTGACTCTTTAAAAGATGTTTTGTAATTGGCTGCTATCTATTGCCCACGAGAGTGACAGCTAGCGTCGCCGCTGCCCCCCTCCACAATCGTGGGACGGAGAGGCCAGAGACCTCGCCACATAGGCAGCCTGTTTACAGGATGTACTGTTTTTGCGTAAACTGTCGGGGTCTGTGGTTTATTACTTGGTCTTTCAAAATGCAACACCTACATAGAGGGCACTTCCTCGGAAAAAGGTATCACAACGTTGGGTATAATGGTAGCAACGACGCGGTCACCGCGGAAAAAAAGCAAATATCGTCATTTCTTCCGAATTTCTTGACGTTATGCGGAATGTGCTGCGGAATTACGGGAATACATATGGCCCTAAACAATAAGTGCTCCTTTGCGCTTTTTGCTATTTTAATGGCTGCGTTTTTTGATGGTATTGATGGCCGAGTGGCGAGAAAACTTGGAGCTGTAAGCAGATTTGGAGCGGAACTTGACTCCTTGTCTGATTTTGCAACGTTTGGTATTGCGCCGGCCGTTATCGCGTATGTTTTCGTTCTTAACCGGCTTGGCAATATGGGGTGGACCATTGCATTATTATTTGCCATGAGTATGGCGCTGCGCCTTGCCCGCTTTAATACCAACAGTATCAATGGTGTGCATCAGCCCTGGATGGCCGGGCTAGCAACTGGAGTTCCGGCTCCAGCTGGTGCGTATATGCTGCTATGGCCACTTATGGTTGGCTTATGGCTTAACATTGGCGTTGATGCTTTTGTTTTTGGTGGCTGGGCAATTTTTATTGCAGGATTAACAATTAGTCGCCTTCCTACATTCCTCCTTAAATCTAAGGGAAATGCTGTCCCGCAACGTTTTGCTGCCGTATCTTTATTGGCGGTAGTGGCAATACTTGGGCTGGCTTATAGTTATACCTGGTTCACGCTAACTTTGATTGGCGTCCTCTACCTTATTTCAATTTTTTTCAGTATTCGTTTGTGCCGTGTGGAGCGCGAAAAGTTCTTTGCTGAAAAAAATACGAAGGCAACGCTGCAGTAACTTCTAATTGGCTGAGGTGTAAGCGCGCAAGACTAACAGTGATCAATTGTGGAAACAATTTCTTGCGCGCTGATTGGCCGGCTAGCCGGTCACCCATAGTCCTTCTCTCGCCAAATAACATGGGCGTTTCCCTTCGCAAAAGTACGAACGATGAAAAGTCGCAGATGTATAATGTGTTACTCCGCCATTACTTTCCCGGCACAGTCCATGCCCCAAGCAAAGGCGCCAACCATTCTGTTGATTCATATACTCTGGCTAGCAACTCAGTCTCTTCCATACACGTTAATACCTGGTGATAACACCGCATATCCAGACCACTTGCCCTGCGATACGCGTTCTCGCTTAGTTCGTCGCCAGCAAGATAACAATACATTGCGGTATAGGAAATTGGAATATTTGCCGATTTACGAACGACAGCAACCCCGTTGCCTACTACACCCGGTTTAGAAAGATCGATCACTCCGTTATAGCCTTTGCGCCACGATTCCAAGCCGCCGCCCCAAATCGTTAACATTTCTTCGAAATTTGGACTATTATTTCTGCCGCTCCAAAGTTGAATCGCCCTCTGTAGATCATTAGCTGTAGCTTTTTCTTTCCAATTATAATAGTACTTTCCAAGATAAACCCTCGAGCCAAAATCATCGCTACTCCGCGGGGTTAGCTGCGGCGTTAGCCCTAAATTGCAGATTGTCCAAGCCTCCCTTCTGTCAGGATGACGTAGTTCGTGAAACCAGTGCACCATTTCGTGAAAAAAACATACGTCTACCGCAGTTGGGACAAAACCAAGCCGCTGTCTTTTTTGCCTCAAGTTCTGCATAAAAGTCGGATTAATGCCAGATACATTCCTGGAGCATTGATTGAGCTTTATGCAAGCCTTTCGGTCTGTTCCAATGTTAAGTATCGAAAATTCCGGCGAAACATTGTTGTTTTTCAACCATTTTATGCCAAGCCTTCGCGCAATGTTTCTTCTGAATAGAGTCGCTGTTGATGCTGGGATTCCTGGCTCTACGCATCCTTGATTCCGGCCATCTCCCCTTAAAATTTCAAGCAGTATTCTATACAAAAGCATTCTACCTACGGGATTACTGGCAATTTTTTGGAATGTATTTCTAACTATATCTTGTTGTTCCTGGAGTATTCCTGATATATCTACGATTGGTTTACTTGCATCAAGCCCAGCCCTACTAGTTAAAAGCCCAAAGTGAGTTAAGTCTTGAAAAAATGACGTGCAGTACCACTGAGTCACAGGATCATTGCTGGCAGCTTTCCCCGAAAAGTTATCAATCCCGTACATAGCAAACGACTCTTCTATACACGTCTCAAGGGAGGGCTGCTGCCCGTTTGCGCCAATATCAGGAGTTGGGTTAAGAAGAGGAACTATGCTTCCAAGCTCACTATCAAATTTAAACAACTGCTGTCCGTACTGTGTTTGCACCCCTTCTCTGACTGCAACATTATTTTCTAGTGCGTCAATAACGTGCAAAGGAGCATTGCTCCAAACGTTAGCTGCAAGTAAGAAAATTGGGAGGAAAAAGCGCTTTTGTGGAAGATATTTACTTAAAATCATATTAAACAATACATACATGCATGTAACTGTTGTTATTGTAGTATATAAGTTTTAATAAATTATTAACTATTTATTTATTTTGTTGTTAATTTTATTTATTACAAAGTTGTCAGGCTTTATTTTCGCCTGTGACATTCTCGTATGTGCGAACAAAAAAGTCCTGTCAACGCAATTTAGAAATGTCCGCTTTGTGCAATTTAGAAATGTCCGGTTCTGCAATTTAGAAATGTCCGCTTTTTGGTAGAGAATGGGTCCATAATCCATTCCAAAATGAGGATCA
>JAIRNU010000006.1 GCA_031257945.1 Holosporales bacterium | reverse complement strand
ATGGGCTCCTTTGTAATTTCTTGGCAATTTGCCGAAGCGATAGTTTCATTGACACAAGTGCTTCGATTTTACTACGCTCGTCGCGGGTCACGTGGGTTCGCATAAATCCTCCTTTGTATACTGTAAGGAGATTAGCTTATCTGGGTGACCTTAGGGAATAACTTTCATCTAGGACAGTGGTAGTTAGATATGTAGTGTTGCGTTTGGCATGTTAATGGGCCTTGTGGCAAGTTAAAACAGTAAATTTCCCCTTACAGTTCCGATTTCGGCTTTTTTATTTACATTTCGCAAAAGCGATGCAAAAATTTCACCTGCGCGGTGTTACTATTTTTTACCAATGTCCACAAACGAAAAGGACCACAGAAAGGTTATTACTTTTGGATGCCGTCTTAATACTTACGAATCAGAACGAATAAAACAAAAATTAAAGGATATCGATGACATTATAGTTGTAAATACGTGTGCGGTTACTGCGGAGGCTGAACGCCAGGCACGGCAGGCCATTCGTAAGCTCCATAAAGAAAACCCCGAAAAAAAGATCATTGTCACAGGGTGTTCTGCGACGCTCAACAAATCTGTATATGAAAAAATGCCGCAGGTATACGCGGTCATCGCGAATCAAGAAAAAAATCATATACAGAGCGCATTGAATAATTTAAATAATTCGCATAACTTGAACAATACTAGTCCCGCGGATTTTTTACCTGTTTTAAATGCTGATACTACTGCTAATGCTACTATAACTCCAACCGAGCAAGTACTTTACGGGTTTGAGGGGCGGTCCCGCGCGTTTTTGCAAATTCAAACCGGGTGCGATAATTGTTGCTCTTTTTGCGTAATCCGCAAGGCTCGCGGGCCGTCCAAGAGCTTTCCTGTACTGCAGATCTTAAAACAAGCTGGGACTTTCGTGCACCAAGGGTATCGGGAGATTAATTTAACAGGCGTCAATATAACTTCATTTAATAGTGACGGATATACTCTTGGATCACTTATACAATTACTACTCAGTGCATTTCCACAAAGTATACGGTTCAGGCTATCATCTTTGGATCCGGCCGATATTGATGACAGCCTGCTTGGCGCGTTGCGCAATCATCGCCTCCTCCCGCACTTGCATCTTAGCTTACAATCAGGCGACAATTCCGTATTGAAGAAAATGCTCCGCCGCCATACCAGCGAAACCGCCGCTCAGGCAATTGCTTTATCGCGGGCGATTCGGCCGGATATCGTCTTTGGCTGCGATATTATCTGCGGGTTCCCAACAGAAACCGAGGAAATGTTTGAAAATACGTGTAATTTCGTCGAAAAGAATGGCATTCCCTTACTGCACGTCTTTCCGTATTCTGATCGGCCAGGAACTGTTGCTCAATCCTTGTCCCCGAAGGTACCGAAAGCTGTAAAGAAAGACAGAGCAAGAAGATTAAGGGCAATAGGGCAGAGCATTTTGGCTCAAACAATGAATGCTTTTGTTGGAACCGAAGTCCCAATGCTAATAGAAAAAGAGGCTAACGGGGAGTTTTCTGGCAAAACTGATCATTTCTTGCCGATTGTGGCACGATGTGCGGACGAGGCAAAGGTTGGGGATGTTGTTTCGGTAGTAATTAAACGCGTAGATAACCTTACTCTTTACAACTTCGATTAGATGAGCTTAATAAAGCTCTGGGTTTGTGTTAACAAAAAGTAGGCCATTATTTGTTTACCTTTAAAAATGTCGGCAGCCAAGTGGTAATATTGGCTAAGCTGCTCTATGTATTCCCGTTTTATTTCATCGAGGCGTGTTATATTCGCCTCCGACGTTTTTACTTCAATAATCACCACTTTTTCATTGTCAACGTACAAATGGTCCACGCGGAAAAGCTTCCCTCTAGAACACAGTGAACATTCATGCCAACCATTTTTTATCCAAAAGAATTCGCTTTTAGACCTGATTCGCAGGATTTCGTGCCAATTTATAGCGTAAACAGCGCTGGAAGCAATACCTAGCGCTTTAGCCTTATCCAATAGCATCGCCAAAAAGTTGCTTTCATCAAAATCCTCTGCAGCAATTTTTTCGATAAAGTGATGTATCAAAATTCCGCGCGTTTCTCGCTCTTGTTTTGGCGGTATTGGGACTAACACTTTGTTGACGAAATCATCGCGCAGGCGAACAATTTTCTGCATCGAATCTGTGGTCGCCCCGCCGTTACCATCGTAAGATTGCTGCGCTGCACCGTCCTCGGGCCTTCTGTCATAGCTTCCGTACAGATCCTTTGCGTGATCCGCAATTAGCCGGTGCCACCCGTCATCACCGTATTGCCCTATTGAAAACAAGCCGTCTTGCGCCCGAGTCATTGCGACATAAAGCAAGCGCCTATTTTCTTCGATTAACTGGCGTTGTCGCATTTCGCGCAATTGCAGGGCTGGTATCGTTGCAAAAGCGTCATATGGCATGAGGAGGAGGCATTCTTCGGATACCATCCCCCCCTTGCTCTTGTTCTCGTGCTCTTCCGTGTTCTTGCTCTTACCTTCACATTCGCCATCTGGAAACCACACAAAAACCTCTTTTTGCAGCAATCTGTTGTACGATTGATCCACAATAAAAACGACGGGGGCCTGCAGCCCCTTTGCCCCGTGAACCGTCATAAATCGTACGCCCTTTTGGACATTTGGGTTTTTTACACGGCAAGAGGTGCTTTCCAAAAAGCGAAGTAATTTTTGCGGATTTACCCCATTTTTTTGCAAAAAAGTGTAATTCCCCTGTAAAAATGCATCGAAAATGGTGTCGGTAATATCGCCGAATCTTTCGTAAAAGGACGTTTGCACGCTCGCTAAAACCCTTGCTAAGAAGTCGAAAATATCAGCCGCAGTAGCACAGTTTTTAAATTCATCAGCATATGCTTTTAGGCGGGACTCCTGTATTAACTCACTGCGATACAGATGCTGCTTCCTCTCGAAGCACAGCGTAAACAGAGTCTCCTCAGAAATTCCACGAAAGAACGGGCTCTTAAGCAGGCAGGCGGTATTGTAATCGTCTTGGGGAAATATTAAAAAACGCACAAACGCCACCAAATCCTTCCAAATCAGGTGTTCCGAGGCCTTAATAACATCAGCGCCGGCAACGCTAATATTCAATGCATTAATCTTTTCAATAATTGCGTTTTGGAGGGGGCCACGTTGCCTAGTCAGTATAAGGATATCCTCCGCGGTGACGGTCCGTTGCACACTAGACAAAAACACTTTTTGAGTCAAAAACTCCTGTACCGCCGCGGCCGTCGCGCTGGACAGATTATCGATTAGCGTATTACTTGCTGCGTCTTCAGCCATTTCCGGCTCGGCGGCAGGCGCTGCTGCTCCTTCTACCCCGGCGACTTCGGCCTTAACCTCCGCCGCTATCTCATCTACGTTAATCGTACGCACCCAGCCTGGGTTTTTGCGGTTAGAGGTATGTCCGTTATACCCCTCATCAAAAACCACGCCAGCACCATCATTTTCGAAAATCTTATCAACAATTTCGAGGATCGCCGGCGCCGTCCTATAAGATTTAGTCAAAGCGAACTTTTTCCAGGTCCCCCCGCTATTTTCAATCGTTTTTTGGAAGACTGGAGCTAGCGAGCAAAAAAGCCATGGCCGTGCGCCTTGGAAGCTGTAAATGGACTGTTTAACATCTCCGACGACAAAAAGAGAGCTTTGTGGAGTAAAAAAGGCCTCCACAAGTTTGATTAGGAGTTGCCATTGCTGCGGGCTCGTATCCTGCGCTTCATCTAAAAATATATGCCGAATAGGGAATTGCTTGAATATTTCATTTTTTAAATCCTCGTCAAGCAATGCCTTAGAGAGCAAAGAATTGGCAAGTATAATCAGGTCCTCGAAATCATAACAATTAATATTTTTTTTATGTTCTTGGTATTTCTGGATAATCACATCGCCTAATTCAATTACCGCCTGTGTTTTGGCGATAAGCGCCTCTACCGATTCCCTTTGTTTTTCTCTGTACAATGCCTCAGCTTGCTCATGCAAAATTGCAACTAAATTGGGGTATGCTGCTTGAATCCCCTTGGTTACAAGTTTTTTGCGTATAGTTTGTGTTGTTGTAAAAAAGGCGTTGCAGTATTGTTTTGCTTGAATATTATCGAAAAACGCAACATCACTTTTTAATAATGCGCAACCCTGTACAATTGCTTGGGCTATATTTGCCACAACTTGTTCATCAAATTTGGCAGCTGGCGCATAGTCTTCTAGCAATTTAGTTCTTAAAAAGTCCCCATAGTGTTTTGTTGTGATTGGTGGTGCCGTAGCATCCACAGCTCCTGCCCCTACTGGCTCGATATATTTTTGCATGAATCTAGCGAACTCGTACCTTTTCGCTACAAGCTCAGACAGCACATCACTGATTTTTTCGAAGGACCAATACTTCGATAAGCATGAAAAATTACGCATAAACATGCCGTCTTGCTTACAGGCAAGGCCCTCGTTTTGTATAGATTGAATAGTTTTTAATAATTCTTCCCCTTGAACAATATTTATTTCGTCAAACATCCCTAGCGCAAAAGAAAAAACATTTAAAATATCCATACAGAAACTATGAATAGTTCCAATCCTAACAGAATTTACTTGTATAAACTTGTGGTAAAGCTCCCGGGAGCGCTTAATTTCCTGCAGCTCCGGAGGGCGGTCAAGCAATGATGTTAGTTGCGCAACTACATTGTCATCATTTGCGACCACACTGGAAAGCCAATAAAGACTGGTTCCCAAGCGCTCTTTCATTTCCGAAGCCGCGGCGTTAGTGTACGTTATACACAGTATAGAGTCAAGTGGTTCCCCTGAAACCAGCAACCGCAGTACTTGGTCTATTAGTACTTTTGTTTTACCGGAGCCAGCAGATGCACTGATCCAGCAACTACACGTAATAGGAGTTTCTTGTTCATTATCTTGTTCACTAAGTATAGACATTACATTTCCTAATGCACAACTTGCATAAAAATTACAAAACCGCAGTCTGCCAGGGGCTTTTGCTTTTTTACTTGTTCTTTTTTACGGCAAACTTGCTAACATCAAAAACACCTTTGGGCAGCGCTCTTATATCATTAACTACCATGGACTCGTCAAGCTTTACATTGATCGAATCTTTGCTGCCGTTGCTAACGCTCCACCCAAGAAATCGCTCGATATTCCCGTTACTGTATGTTCTGAAAAACAGCGTTACTACAGCGCTTTTCAAGAACTTCGGCTTTAGCTGTAAAAATACGATATTGCTGGATTGCTCCACACCGCATTGCATAATTACAAAATGCTCCCGTATCTTTAGATTCCCGTTAAATATATACATTATTGGTGTGGCTTTCAAACTAACAACTTTTACAGGCTTATCTTTATATTTGATGAACATTTTGTCTCCGATAACAAATATTTGCTGAGGAGTTTGATCCTTGTGTTTTTCACCATTACGCTGGTCATTAAACTTAAACAGCATTTTAGATGCGGTATCTTTGGATTTGTTTTGTGATTTACCAAATTTCTGCATATATACTGTTCCGCTTTCGCTCTTAGTTCGCCCGTTTTTTAAACTGATCTGGGTGAAAGGACTAACCATTACACGGACCGTATTCAGGTACAATTCAATTTGTTCGGCCAGCTTCTTAAGAGCCGCACTATTACTTGCCTGCTCTTGACTGGATTTTGCCACCATAGGGGCAGCTAACGGTAGCTCTATAAATAGCAGCGAAAAAATCACCAAAATGTTTTCAAATAGCATAAATGTCAAAGGCACCCGCGCAAACCAGTTCAGCATACCATACGGCCCATTAACATGCCAAACGCAACTCTACATATCCTCAGCACCCTACACATCCAGCTATCCATTGAAATGCGCAGTATTCATCGGTAGAAACAAATACTTGAAACAAGCATAATGGCAGTTATTGCATCTAGTTAGAAGCGCCCGCCCCCCCTCTGTGTTACTGGGGTTTGGCGGGGAACGATGGTACAGCCTCCTGCGTTTCTAGTGTTTTGGCGATTTTGATAAAGGATATCACAAAAAGGTTAATATTTCGTAAATACTTTACAAATACCTACCCCCCCAGAAATCCAGGGGGTACAGCCAGCACCACCTCAAACCCTTAGAAAACTCAGGGATACAGGCGTCACCACATCAGAGCCACCCAGAACCCAGAAGAAACTTAAGAAGTACAGCGCTGCCGCCTGCTCTTGTGGTAGATCGCCGAGCAACCCACCTTTGACACTCTACAAATTGTGTGTGTAGCCGAGATCCCTATAATGCCTATGTTTTAAAAAATAGGAGGGAGGGAGATTTCTCTCCCCCCGCGGTATAAAAGTTAAGGCATGGTGCGGCTTTTATTGCATGGTGAGAAAACAGGCCGCGAATTACAGATTACTTAACTTCCGCCTGGAGTCCTTTGGAACAGCTAGCCCTTTTTGCCCATCCTTTTTTCTCATTTGATATGACCTGCACACTATTGGTTTTACGGAACGTGCAGCGAAAAATTCATCACACAAATCGGACAAGCCATTTATCTCTCCGCCCGGCGAATCAATACATAACAGTCATTACAAAGGACTGGCGTCTCCCAGCAAATTATTGTACTTTATGTAAAATACTTTGAGAAATCGAAATACGTGCTGTTTGGCAAAAAAACACAATCGGAGCTGACATGTTCCGTCGAAAATTTACTCGCGGCGTCGCTGCCTATGATCGTTTCATTGCTTTCTGGCACGCTGATGCATATTTTCGATCGAGCAATGCTTGCTCACTATTCTCTAACGGCGATGAATGCCGCGGCGCTCGCCCAGCAAGCCGGGAATATCATCCTTTTCCCACTGCTTTGCTTCGCAACGATTGCTGAGGTGTTTGTCGGCCAATTCAATGGCGCCAAATTGTTCCACAAAACATCGCTGCCCATCCTCCAAAACGTGCTGTTCCTTATGTTTTGTTGCGTGTGGGTGTGTCCGCTGGCGTTCAAGTATTGCCATTGGGTAATCTCTCCGCCACTTTACGCCGACGGAGCGCCGTATTTCACCGTTACACTATTCATTATTCCATTCCAAATTATACACTCCTCTCTTGCGTCATTTTTTGTTGGAACGCGCCGTCCTAATATCATTCTTTACAGTGTTCTGGTTGCGAACGTTATGAACGTCGGGTTCGATTGGCTATTTATCTTTGGTGCTGTGGATATTATCCCAGCTATGGGAGCAAAAGGGGCGGCCATTGCTACGCTAATATCCACAATCGTATCAGCGATAATCCTGTTGTATTGCTTCTTAAGCAAATATAATGCGATGTACTACAACACCAGGTGCGCTAATTTTGACAAACATTTACTGAAAAAAAATATCTTCCTGGGGCTCCCATTTTCCTTTAGTTATTTCATCGAAATGGCCATTTGGGTCAGCATTGTCAACGTTCTTGCTGCTGTTTCTATGGAGGAAGCGACAGTCCAGAACGTCTGCGTTACCATCCTTACATTTTTCCTTTTCATCATAGATGGCTTACAAAAAGGCGCAATGGCACTGGCGTCCAACTGTATTGGGGCCCAGAAAGTGCACCTACTCCCCGCCCTTATAAAATCGGTATTAAAAGTATCTGGCGGAATTGGGATTATTATCGCGCTGCCATTACTTGTCTTTCCGGAAATCACCCTCCAGTATGTATTCAATATTACTGCCGCGCCAATAGTTGCCAATTTCAAATCTACATTCATTATCTTGTGGCTTAGCCTCACGTTTTCCGTTTTCTCTAGTAGTTGCTTCAGTGGAATCCTTAGCTCCGGCGGGGATACCAAATTCGTAACATATGTGAAAACTTCCACAATGGTCTTTTGCGTGGCTATTCCTGTGTACATTTTCTTTACCTTTGGTGCGTTTACGTCATTTATCAGCTGGACACTAGGCTTTATCCACCAAATAGCAAATGGTGTTTGTTTTTACCTGCGTTATAGAAGCGGCGCCTGGAACCACGACATTATTGTCGTGAAGCCCCCTGACGCCCCGTCTTTATACAAAGTTGGAAACGACGGCTGAGCAGGCTGTGATCCACGCCTTGGACAAAATCTCAAACAGGGGTGTAGTGCAAGATAGCTACGTTGGGCTCTCGATTGTTGCGCGGACGTGTACCAATAAATCGCTGATTTTGTGAGTAAAAATATGAAGATGCCGAGTAGTAACCGCGTTTTTGATTTCGCAATGCTCTTGGGTGCCTATCTCCAGTAGACCTGTTGCAAAAGTGAGTAATTTCGAGGAATTTTCAGGAGCCCACGAAGCGCAGAACCGCAGCGTACTTGACGTACGTGAGGATTCGAGCATCGGAGCGACGCCAAAATTACCGA
>JAIRNU010000052.1 GCA_031257945.1 Holosporales bacterium | reverse complement strand
TAATGTATAATCAATGTATAAGCCTCAATTTATTACTTAACTTTTACTGGAGTACTTTGGAACAGCTAGCCCTTTTTGCCCATACTTTTTTTCTCATTTGATATGAACCTGGACACTATTCGCAAACTGCTTAGCTACGTCTTGAGGGGAGGAGCCAGCCGGTGGTTCCCAAGTATTTATCTGTTGAAGGTGTTGCCTCATTGTTAGGAGGCGTATTGCACTCACTCCAGCAGCGTTAGGAACGCGCAAACCATCAATAACGCATCCATGAGCCACAACGCTAGTAAAAGTGTCGCCTCTAGTATTGAGCGCTAGTACACGATCGCTAAATTTGTTCAATATAGATGAATACTGGTCAATACTATCTGTGGCGCCCATCCAGAAGTAATAGTGAAAAAAGCTATTCCCTTGAAAATCAACAAGATCCCTCGGCTGCACACGATACTCCAAAGGCCTAAAATACGGTTTCGGAAGCCTGGTCAACACACTCGGCCGGATACTCGGCCGGTTATTCTCTTTATTCTCTGGAGTTCCCTGGCTGGTGTTCACCTTCAGATCTGGTAGTATACTCAACTGGTCCGCTGGTGGCCCTAATGGCCACCCCCCCACCAGTGCAAAATTTGGCTCGTGAAACACTTCAGTGAAATTATGCCACGAATTTCCATTAGCTTGTAACAGCCTGGTAACACCTAACACAGTTGCAAATATCCACATCCCAGCCCAACGAACCGCAGCTGCTGTGAGGAGCGAGGATCTTCCTTCATTTGCAAAGGCTTCTGCTTCTTGCAGGGCAATGTCTCCTGGGGCGCTTATAAGTTCTGCCAAGAGACCATTTGTTTGCTCGAAATATCGTTGCTGATATTGTGCTATCGTGCTTTTCAAGTCTACAGACCCTATATTAAAGAAGAATGGGTGCATGCAAGCCCCCGGAAGAACGGACCTGTTCATGAGCCTGTCAGTACTGTCTTGAGAACACGGCGGTCTTTTGAGGTCATTCGAATGGTCATAAATATTTTGATCCTCGGACACCTCAACGACCGACGCCCATAAAGAAAATGGTGAAGAAAGCAACAACATCGCGCAAAAGATCACTTTGTCACAGCGCAAATTTTTGATCATACTGGTGGTGCTGCGCCGAAAAGGCTTCTCATTACGGGTTGCCTTCTTGCTGGCAACGTCATCATTAGTTGTCTTGTGGCTGTTAGTCATGAATATACAAGGGTGAAATTACTCTATTTTCAGCGTATCACTAATGCTGCTAATGTGCAAATTCACAGCGGCATAATCTGTAATTCCCGGAACGTTTTGTAACCACTCCTGTCCAGCTTAATTTTTACCATCTTCAAAACTCTTCTGCATCTTTTTTAATTATATTTTTACCATCTTGGCTTTTAAATAAAAAAATAATCACTTAAAAATAATTTTTGTTGAATTATAGTATAAATTACTGAGGATTATTATTGATATGGTTGATGCGCAATGTACAGGAGTAAGGTGCGGGCGCTCACCGCTAGATGCAAGAACTTCCCCCATGTTTGTTTCAAGTATCTGTTCCTACCGGTAAATACCGCGCATTCCAAGGGATAGCGTAATGTGTAGGGTGCTGAGCGAGTTATCCGTTGGAAAAAACTTTTTCTAACTTCTCTGACGGGCCGTCTTTGCTTTTCAAAATCATTTCTCCACTTTCTCCAATAGCGACAAAAATACCGGCAACCCCCTCCCTTTTCACGTAATTCCTAAAATCGGGGCACATGGCGGTCCAATTCTCTTTTATTTCCTCGAAATTATGGTTGAGCAATTGGCAATATGCGCAGTCCAGTTCTTTTAAAATAACGGGAAGGACATCATCCAACGCAATATCACGAGGGCAATGTGTCCTTAGGCACGTTGTTGGCTGCCCAGTCTCCGGAGCGTTTTCGACGTTTACACCAATCCCAACTACAGCGAATTCTTTCTCGATTTCGATCAAAATCCCGGCAACTTTTTCCGTTCCAATCAGAATGTCGTTTGGCCACTTAACGGCTACGTTTTCTACCCCAAAGCGAAACTTTATGGAATTGGCAACGGCAATGCTTGTTGCTAGCGAAAGTTGCCCTATGCGCGTTCTATCAACTATATCAATGGGTAGTATAATTGAAACGTACAAATTACCGACGGGGGATTGCCAAGAGCGCCCGTTAGTTCCGTACCCGCTATATTGCTCACGACTGGTTATTATCGACCCGACCAGGCTTGAACAGTTCAAAGCCTCCCCGTCGAGGATCATTCTTTTGGCGACAGCATTAGTACTGTCGCACTTTTCATTACTCCAAAAATTGCTACCGGCCGTATAATTGCCATACAAAAAATCATTTTTGAATAACATTATACGAACCCATCGCCGCCATTAAATCCGAAGTTTCCGTTAGTCGCTGATAGTATTATTACATTAAACACATCAAATACACATTCGAGACCCAATTGAGAAAAACCATAACCGTTGCAAACACGACTAACCGTTTTCATTATTCTCATGTGTAGTTCGTTGACTTCAAGAAGTGCTGATGCTGTGAAATTCAACGTCCCCACAATCCATTTAGATACTGCCCGTTGTTCATGAAAAACCCATTCTGCCACGATAGGTAGCGTCGTAAGCGACGAGTAAAGAACACATTTTAGCGCAGACGGAATAGCTATTGCCCTAACCAGAGCTGGATAAGGAACATCTGAATAAATCTTCATACCTCCGGTAGAAATCGCCAAAAGTTTGAAAAATTCCTGCACAGCAAATGCAGTGACCAATTGAGCGGACACTTCGACCTGGCTTCGGGGTTGATCTTGTTCTCCACGGCCATTACCATGAGCAGCTTGGACAGCTTGGGCGGCTTGGCCTCCGTCGGCATTGCCATCTTGATTGTCTCCTTGTGGTGGCGCATCAGCCCCCCTCCACAAATGTAATACACCGGCCCTTATATAGCCAGCGATCTGTTGTATGAAGCCCAAAAATCTATTGCAAGCAGAAAAAATAAAAGCAACACCAGGCAGAACCATTCCTAAACCAAAACACGCTGCCACAGCGTATAGAGGCGTCTTATTTGGTAACTTAATCGCGGTTTCGCAATCATCAAAAACCCCGTTATGGCACAAGGCATTGTTAAAAAACATTTCCGCAAGCCCGACAACTTGGGCAGTGCCAACCTCCCTTAGCCCGCCATTTCTGTTCGGCGTACTCATCTTTCCGATGATATACTGAATCAACAACATAGCAATGCTTGTAGTAGACGCAAAAAGGCCGCCTTCTCCGATAACAGGCTTTCCGCTTATTGTCCGATCAAGCGTGAGAAAAGTAACGGCTGAAGCAAGCTTCGCAAAAGCGCTCTTCTTATCTGCTGAAGCACCGCCGAGATTAAATATATACATTGCCAGAAAGCTAACAAGCCCCGCCGGCCATAAACTAGCTGCAAGACTTCCTCCACCGGTTATGCTCTTTGAATCAAAATTTGCTGACGCCCCTAGCATGTTGTAGTGCGAAAACGCAATACACCACGCAGAAAAAAGAGAGACCGCGACCATGCCCAATGCGGATGCTGGCTCACACCTGGCAGACATACGTCCCAACGTTTCGACTGCTGCAACGTTAAAAACTTGCGCGCCAGTGGCCGCCTTCCAAGCAGCAGCGGCAGCGGCAGCAGCGGCATCACCCGCGGCAAGAGGCTGGCAATTCATGCCAATAACGGACGAAATTAAACAAACTTTGGTTGTTATAGAACGGAAATATGACACGACAACAGACGTTTGACCAAGAAAGAACTACCATTATATATATCACACCTTGCTGGAAAAACAACTTTTCTTTTGCGCCGACGAAGCGAGAATTTCATTGACAAAAACCACTCAATTTTACGATACCGACCGCGGGCTGCACGGGTATGCGTAGCCCTCTTTTGTTTGCAGTAAATGAATTTGCTTGTCTGGTGGCCTTGTAGCCTTGTAGAATGGCTCTCATCTAGAGCAGCAGCGCCAAATGTGCAGTGTTGTATTTGGCTGTTCATGGATACCGATGGGGGCTCCATCGCACTATACACCAGTCTCTTATAAACAAACGCCACGAACGGTAAGAATATCAGCTTTCGTTTGAGGATTTATGTTGTATAAACATGGAAGTGTAACCTTCACCACAAATTCATCAAATTTTATTCGCAAAACAATACTACAAGTGCCGTTTCCTGCCGTCTCAAGGGCCGCCCGTAAAGCGGAAACCTCGCAATCATGAGCAATATGTAAAACCAAGCTATTGCTTGTATTTTTATCATCGAGTTTCTCGAGGACTAGGCCTGTGATCCGATAAGAGCCGTCATCGGATAGCTTAAGCATAGCCTCAATATACACAGGCAATCCAGGCGCGATAATATCGCGAATCTTTGCGTAATTGTCCGAAAAAAACGGCACTTCGAATATACTGAAAGGATCGGAAAGCGTTAAAAACGCGAACTTAGAGCCGCCTTTCGAGGTTTTCTCTTCCTTTGCTAAAAGTATAGCCGCAAACCTTGCTACAGTACCGTTTTCTGTTGCCATTTCACCGAACATAGAACTGTTTTGCACGTTTAGGTTGCTGATGATATCCTTATACAATGCTAAAGGGTGCTCATTCAAAAAGAACCCCAGAGCATCTAATTCCTTCTTGGTCTTATCAAGCAAGTTCCACTCTCCTGGCGCCTGCTCAAGTCGCAAAAGTTCTTTATTGGTGCTTGTCGACTCCCCAAAAAGCGACCGAGCGGAGGCAGTTCTCTCTTGCTTGCACAAATTGGCATAACGCAAAATAGTGTCTACCGAGTTGAAAAGCTGCTTTCTATTGCTATTTAGAGAATCAAATGCTCCAGACGCTATCAAATTCTCCAATTGCCTTTTATTGATCGATGATGGGTCCATTCTTGACGCAAAGTCCTCAATAGACAAAAAAGGCCCATGTTTCTCCCGTTCTGCGATCAAAATTTCCATGGCCCCCTCGCCAACATTCCTAATGGCAGATAAAGCGTAGCGCATAGCCGAATCCTCAGGAGCGAAATTAACGAAGGACTTGTTAATATCAGGCGGCAACAATTCAAATCCATTCTCCTTGAGGTCCTGAAACAATTCAACTAGCTTATCGACACTGTTCTTTTCAAATGATGCCGTTGCCGCCAAAAATTCCAGCGGGTAATTCGCTTTTAAATATGCCGTTTGGTAGGAAATCAGGGCATACGGAGCAGAGTGCGATTTATTAAATCCATATGATGCAAATTTTGCCATCAAGTCGAAAACATGGGAGGCAATCCCAGCGCTAATGCCGTTTTGCGTCGCCCCATCAACAAAAATTTTGCATTGGTTATCCATTTCTTTTTTATCTTTTTTCCCCATTGCCCGGCGCAAAATATCTGCTCTGCCAAGGGTGTACCCCCCCATAACCTGCGCTATTTGCATGACTTGTTCTTGGTATACCATTACGCCGTACGTTTTCTCTAGGATAGGCTGCAAACTAGGGTGCGGGAATGTAACGGGCTCCTCGCCATGTTTTCTTGCGAGGTACTTAGGGATATCGTCCATTGGACCGGGGCGATAAAGCGCCACTAAGGCAATTAAATCTTCGAACCGGTCGGGGCGAAGTTTTTTAAGGACATCCCTCATTCCAGCACTTTCTATTTGGAAAACCCCAAAAACATTTATGTCGCACAGGAGTTTAAATGTCTTAGCATCGTTTAGCGGGATGGAGCTAATGTTTACTGTAATCCCCTGCTTCTTCAGCAAATTAACACACTCCTGTATGACGGAAAGCGTTTTGAGCCCAAGGAAATCGAATTTTAGCAACCCCGCCTTTTCGATGAATTTCAAGTTGATTTGAGTAATTGCAAGCTGCGACTCGCCATCGTAATACAATGGGACAACATCAGAAATTACTTGCCCTCCAATAACAACCCCAGCAGCATGTACAGATGCATGGCGGTACAATCCCTCAAGCTTTAGTCCTATATTTATAAGCTTTTCAATGGCACTATCTTCATGCATCATTGCATTAAACGCAGGGTCTGCTTCGATCGCTTCGCTTAGAGTAACTGGGTGTGTAGGGTTATTAGGAATTAGGCGGCATACCTTGTCCACCAGACTATATGGTATCTGCAAAACCCGCCCAACATCACGAATAACAGCACGGGCTTGTAACTTTCCAAAAGTTATAATTTGCGCAACCTTATCGATGCCATATCGCCGCACAACGTACTCAATCACTTCACTTCGACGTGCTTGGCAAAAGTCCACGTCGAAATCTGGCATAGACACGCGTTCTGGATTAAGGAATCGCTCGAAAATAAGGGAAAAACGGATGGGATCAATCTCAGTAATCGTTAATGACCAGGCGACAAGGGATCCAGCTCCTGACCCCCTTCCAGGTCCCACAGGGATTCCATTAGCCTTTGCATACTTAATAAAATCAGCAACAATTAAGAAATATCCCGGGAACCCCATCCTTTCAATAACGGCAAGTTCGTTTTCTAGCCTATCTGTGTACCGCTTCTCTATTAGTTCCGTATTCTCAGTATCCTCCTGATTTTCCGTGGGTTCTAATGAAGCCTTAGGCAACACATGCTCATCCAAACGCTTCCGCAACCCAGTATATGCTTGGCGCCGCAATTCTTCTTTTTCCGGCAGTCCGGATTCCGCCTGAAAAGGCGGCAAAATCAAAGCATTTTCTTCTAGAATAAAATGACAGCGCTTCGCAATATTTACCGTGTTTTCCAAGGCCTCTGGCAAGTCCGCAAAAAGCGACGCCATCTCCTCTTGCGATTTAAAATACTTGTGCAACGCGGATTTTTCGCGATTTTCCTCCCCCAAATAACAGCCATTAGATATGCATAGCAGTACATCATGCGCTTCGTGCATATTGCGGTCTTCAAAATACACATCGTTTGTTGCAACGATCGCAATCGCGTGTTTTAGCGCCAACTCCAAGAATTGCGGTTCTAGTGTTTTTTGATTGGGCAAATTGTGCCGCATAATCTCTATGTACAAATTATCTGCAAAACAATCCCGTAGTTCCATAAGGAGCCCCTCTGCCGTCTCATTTTTCTTTTGCAATAAAAATTGTCCGATCGGCCCCAAATCGCCGCCAGTTAAGCAGATAATGCCGTCGCTGTGCTCACGCAAGTGCTCCAATTGCAAACATGGCCCCTCGAGCGGAAGGGATTTATTTTGATACGAAATTGTTGATAATTTTATCAGGTTCTTATACCCAGCGTGACTTTTAGCAAGAAGAATTAGCGGGGAAAGAAAAGGATTCCCAAATTTCTCGCCAATTTTCAGGCTAACTTGCGAGCCGACAATATGCTGAATGCCGTTGCTGGTTAGGTTTTGTGCGATATCCATAACTCCAAAAAGATTGTTGATATCAGTAATAGCGACGGCCGGCATATCAAATTTCTTGCATAACTGAGGTATTGCGGCGACTTTAATTGCTCCTTTTGAGAGGGAATAAGCACTATGCACTCTAAGGTGTATAAATTGGGTGGTAACCATTGCTATTGAACGAAGATCGCGTCATAAACGGAAAATAGCACATTTTATAATGTCCAGGTCATATCAAATGAGAAAAAAGGATGGGCAAAAGGCTAGCTATTCCAAAGTACACCGATAAAAGTTAAGTAATTAATTGGGGATTGCACAAAGCCCTGAGAGGAGCGACCACCATAGTCACGCCTCTAAATAGGCCAGTTGCACTAACGGCTGCAACGGCCTTACAGGGGCGCTGCTTCGCTAACAATGCGTAAACTTGTCCCCCCCAAATCCCTAAAATAGGGAGGCCGAATGTTTCTGCGGAGGTGTATCGCCAGGCGTTATCATCATCTTCATTATTGCCTGGCGAGCAAGAGTATCCGCCCTTTCGTTCTCTACGACTCCGCTATGCCCACGAACCCAATGCCACGAGATCTTTTTGTTTCGGCTGATTGTATCCAAGGTTTGCCATAGGTCCTGATTCTTTACCGGAGTTTTACTTGTTGTTTGCCAGTTGCTACTCTTCCATTTCGGAAGCCACGACTCTATTCCATTTTTCACATATTGGCTATCCGTTGTAATAGAGAGAACTTCGCACGTTTCCAGTGATAAGATCGCGTTGATTGCGCCTAAAAGCTCCATCCTATTATTCGTCGTATAACGCTCTCCATCATTTATTTCGAATCGAAATTGCCCTTGTTTGGCGACGACGCCCCAACCACCGGGGCCAGGATTCCCACTACAGGCACCATCTACAAAAACTGAGACTACGCTGCGTTTATCGATAGCATTTAAAAATTCTTGTAACCCCACACTAAATAACCGAGAAACACCTAGACAATGGAGTATACACTACTGTCTACTTCTTCAAAAATAGAAATTGTTTGGGCTGACACAAGTTCGTCAAACACCGCAAAAATTTACTGAAGCAGACGATCAACCGCTTCGCGCTTTAGTTGAATCGTTTGATCAGGCGCCAGAGGAGCGCTGGAAGTATTATCTGTAATTCGCGGTATGTTTTCCCACCCCCTTACTTCGTCTATAATCACTTAAAAATAATTTTTGTTGAATTGCAGTATAAATTACTGAGGATTATTATTGATATGGTTGATTCGCAATGTACAGGAGTAAAGTGTTGAGCCCCTGGCATAATCTGTATGGTGCTAAGATCCCCGTTCCATTATGACGGAAAAAGTGCTAGAAACGTCACGGAAAAGACGGAACTACTTAAACAAATTGCTACATTCAAAAACCCCCTCCTGCGCCGAGTTTGCTCTACGTCTATGTTTGAAGTACATCGGGAAGCCGCTAATAGCCCATTTGCCTAAAATGGCTACGAAGTGGCATTTTAGTGCCGTAATCTCGGTTGGGCTTGTTCTGGCGGGGTGTGCTCCAAAGGAACATCTGGATTTTGAGGAAGAATGCTCCGCGGCAGAGTCTACGTCCGGTAATACCAGTAGTAATGGAGAGAGCAGTAACAATAATGCGCGCATTCCGTGCACTATACAAAAACAAATCAGCCAGGCAAAACGTGGAAAAGGGGAAACTTCGCACATAGTAGTAAGTGTGAATAAAGCGGTAATTACTAACTCGGACATAAACGAGCGCTGCAAAATGATCGCGCTTTTTTCGAATCGTTCCAACGATGCCGGTTTTGTGAAGAGTATACAAGCGCAAGTCGAACAACGCCTTATTGACGAGGCCCTCTACGAACAACTCGCCGAAAAAATTAAGATCGACATTAGGGACGACATGCTAAACGATGCTTTTGCCGACTATAGCGCGCGCCTTAGCCTTACCTTGCCGGCGCTGAAGCAAAAATTGGTGCAAAACGGCATACTTGAATCGTTCACGAAGATGGTGCGCTCCCGAGTGATTTCCTCTTGCGTTGTTACTTTTGCTTTGCCAAAGGATCTGGCAAGAGTATCCGAAAAAAAGATTGAGCAAGAAATTAAGGCGGCGTACAAAAGCGATTCCAAAAAACAATACTCCTTCTCGGAGATAGTATTTTGCCCGGGGCGGGCGTCTCAGAACGTTTCCCCAAAAGTAATGGCGGAAAACACGTATGCCGAGCTTAAGAAAATGGGAACGCAAATGCCGCCCGCGCAGGCGTTTGCCCTCCTTGCTCAGCAGCTTTCGCAGGGGGCGTCTGCTGCAGATGGTGGCGCGCGCGGATGGGTGACGGACGGGCAATTTGATAACGAAATCCGCTCTGAATTGCAAAAGCTAAAAGTGGGCGCGTTTTCCAAGCCACTTTTGCTGAAAAATGGGAATTGTAAGCTCATTTTTTTGAATGATATCAAGGAGCCGGGGCGCACACCGTATAGCCAGTCTTCAATGCGTATTGCTGTAGTATCGATTCCGTTCAAGCGCGACGAGACTAAAGAACAACTTGTGCGAGTCGAGCGTCGGGTCGCAACTTTCATGGATTGCCAATCAGAAAAGGAGATGCACGATTTAGCGCAGGATTTTCAGTATCAATTTAAAATTGTTGAACGAAGCCCAGCTGTCGTGCCAGAGATTATCAGTACAGCAAAGATTAATACTTGCGCTGGGCCAGTTTTTACTGGGGAGTCGTTGGATATATACATGCTGCTATCACATAAATACGAAAAGAGCAAAATATCCGTGGAAAAGAAGGAGATGCAGGAGATATTGGAGCAACAGAAAAGAGTCAATTTCGCTGAGAAGATTTTTAAAAATTTTAAAAATAAGGCGCTGATTCGGTACAATTCCTGCAACAACAAGTAGACGCCAGAAAAAATCACAGCTGTCCAAGATCAAACGTTGCTACTCAGCCATGGCCAGGGCATAATTCTGAACTGGAAGCAATGCCAGAATAGAACCGAGAACTACTCAGCTATTCGCTGGACCTCCCCAAGCCTTGATATTGTTGACTAACAGCTATACCTAATTCTGCAGCGCTGTTTAAAATTGCCAATTTTTCGCCATATTCCCCCTATTAAAAATGATGCCTCAAAAAACTAGCATCATTTTTTTTTGTCAACAATATCAAGGCGTTGAGAGGTCAGGCGAATAGCTTAGTAGTAAGTGCGAACTGAAATGAAATGGAGGATAGAATGAGTCCAAAGTAGTTCACTTGACGCAAATGCGTTATTTGTAAGCTGCTGTGAATCAGCTGGAGTCAGTCCAGCCAGGCAAAGATTAGCCATCAGCCTGTACCAAGCTATTGGATCAGAAGCGGTAACGTCAGGATTAAGCGTATAGCAGGGAGTATGCGAGCCGAAATACATAAGCGTGAAGTGATTGAACCTCGAAATAAAGCAATGAAGGAGTCGATCTTGTTTACTAGAGAGCAGACAGAAATTCCAAAGCGACAAGGCAAGCTGAAGGAATTCCTTCCGGGGTCGGAGAGCTCGGCGAGCAGACATAGGTGCACAGTGGAACAGTTGAGATCCCATGCTTTCCAGCAATGGTACCGCAAGCAAAGCCATGAATTAAGGGTAGAGCAGAGGAATGGAGCATGGGAAGTCCGAGGTTCTCATAGTAGCGAAGAAGCCTGGTAATGCCGGTGGAGCGAAGGGGAACCGGTTGTATCGTTAAACAAACGGATTGTAGATCCGGATTATAGGCTGAATATGATTGAAGAGTATGTTTGTTTTATAAAGCAGTTCGTAGAGAAGCATGAAGGTGTGAAAGTACAAAATCTGAGCGGCAAAATCAACAGGTTATCGCTGAAGGATATGCATCGCAAGATGGATAGACGGAGAGCGAAAGGCGTTGATGGCGTTGGTAAAGAGGAGTACGAGAAGAATCTTGGTGCTAATCTAGAGGCCCTGGAGGGCAGGTTGAAGCGCGATGCGTATAACCCAAAACCATCGAAACGAGTCTATGTTCCCAAAACAGGAGGGAAACTAAGGCCGCTTGGCATTTCGTGTTACGAGGACAAGCTGGTCGAAGCTAATGTTGCAGAATTGTTAATGGCGGTGTATGAACCTAAATTCATGGGTTGTTCCTATGGTTTTAGGCCAAATAGGAACTGTCATCAAGCGATAAGCGAGCTTAAGAGACAGATAATAGCTGAGAAGGTGAACTACGTCGTAGAGGCTGACATCAAGTCATTCTTCGATAGCGTGGATCACGAATGGCTGATCGAGTTTCTTGAGCACTATATCGCTGACAAGAAGTGCATTCGGCTGATTAGGAAGTTCCTGACGGCTGGGATAATGGAACAGGGGAAATTTATCGAAAGAGATGAGGGAACACCTCAAGGAAGCTGTATGTCTCCGGTGCTCGCGAATGTCTATCTGCACTATGTGCTGGACATTTGGTTCGAAAAGGTGGTGAAGAAAGGATACAAAGGGTTTGCAGGAATGGTCCGATATGCTGACGATTTTGTGTGTACATTTCAATACAAACAAGAAGCAGAAAAGTTTATGACTGATTTGAAGGAAAGGATGAGTAAATTTAGTCTTGAAGTCGCACCAGACAAAACGAAGCTGCTAGAGTTTGGGAGATGGGCGGCAAAGAATCGTGCGAAGCGGAAGGAAGGCAAACCTGAGACGTTCAATTTTCTGGGTTTTACGCATTACTGTGGTAGGTCGTTGGCAGGAAAGTTTGTTGTGAAACTGAAAACGGATAGACACCGGGTCGCCAAGAAGCTGCAATCGCTGAGGGAATGGCTGAGCAAGAATAGAACGCTACCTGTAAAGGAAATCGTGGAGAGGTTGAATAGGTCACTAGTGGGATATTATAACTATTACTATGTTAGTACGAACACAAAGACGGTGTACGCCTTTGTGACGCAGGTAGAGCGGGAATTGTTCTGGATTCTAAATAGGCGGAGCCAGCGAAAGAGCTACACATGGAGCGGTTTTGCCGCTGCAATGGACGCACTGGGGCTGGTAAAGCCGAGGAATCCGAAGCCAATATGAACGGCATAATGATATAGCTGGGAGCCGGATGCCTTAATAGGGTACGTCCGGTTCTGAAGAGGGGCGCCACCAGTAATGGCGGCGTCTACTCTCGCGGCTTTTGCAACAGGTCTAGTGGAATTCAGCGCTTTATTGATGAGCATTTTCCCAAACTTAAAAAAATATTTAAACTGTAATTCCCGGATTTTTTCTTACCATTTGCCCAAACTTGTGAAATCCTTGGATTTTTCATTGATATATGGTAAGAAAAGTTCTTACCACAATAATCACAGAAACCGCCCTATTTCGCCGATTTTGCCAAATGGTAAGAAAAAATCCGGGAATTACAGTTAAATTAAAATAGCGCGGGACTCCAACGGTTTCTTGTTTTTGGCAGATACTTACTGGCATCGATCCTAACGAAATTGAACGGGTTTTTTGTAAAAATTTCCAAAAAACTCAGGATAATCCGGCAGGAACGCAACGGTACATTTTTTTGCCTTTTTGCTAATCTTTTGCTACCATGTGAATGTATCCGTGGGAGTGTAGCTCAGTTGGTAGAGCATCGGTCTCCAAAACCGAGGGTCGTGGGTTCGAGGCCTACCGCTCCTGCCATGTGTTTGGTTTTTGTACGGGGTTTGTGATGAGTGTAGAAAAAAAGACTCTTCTTCAGAGAGGCTTACTTTTTTTGTCTGAGGTAAAAAGCGAGATTAAGCAAGTTTTTTGGCCAACGAAAAAAGAGGCGGGCGTTACGACCGTTGTTGTGTGCATTTTTGCCTTTGTTATGGCGGCGTACCTTTTTATTATTGATAGAAGTCTTTTGTCCCTTATCCAGTGGATTATAAATTAGGTTGCCCGTATGGAGATATCTGCCGCAAAATGGTACGTAGTAAGCGTGTACTCTGGTTTAGAAAGTAGCGTAGTCGAGGCGATAAAGGCATTGGCGCTGAAGCGTGGGTTGCTTGATACGTTCGAAGAATTTTTGGTTCCAAGCGAGCAAGTCGTTGAGATTAAGCGCGGGAGCAAGGTTACAAAAAACAAAAACTATTTTCCTGGATATATTTTAGTAAAAGTTTGTATGAGCGATGAGGTCTGGAGCCTTATCTGCAGTGTACCAAGAGTTAATGGATTTTTGGGGGCGAAGCGGCCACTACCAGTTTCTGAAACAGAAATAAACCAAATTTTGGCGCAGGTCGAGGCCTCGCTGGAAAAGCCGCGGAACATTATTTTGTTCGAGGTTGGTGAGGTTGTGAAAGTGTGTGACGGGCCGTTTTCTTCGTTTAGTGGGTCGATTGAAGAGATCGATGAAACACGCCAACGGCTTACCTTATCCGTGATGTTGTTCGGCCGGCCAACCCCAATAGAATTGGATTTTGATCAAGTTGAAAAGGCTTAGCGTAACTCGCTGGCAAATCTTTGTACATTATACCTCTTCAACTAAAGAGGCTGGATTGTTCATCCGAAAAGTCGTGATTTTGTGCGGATATTGGACCGGAATCTTTAGTTGATTGGGTATACATGCAAAAAGCGATGGGGCTTTACAGATAAGGCCCATTCGCCTCTTAACAAATCAAACGCAACACCAGCCCCAAAAAATCACGCAAAAGCCATCTCATCAAATTCCATGCTCGTAAGCTATCATGATTTTGATGTGGTGGTAAGTTAAAACGGCA
>JAIRNU010000017.1 GCA_031257945.1 Holosporales bacterium | reverse complement strand
ACGACAATTGGAAGCGGTGCTTTTTACGGCACAACAATTCAATCAATAAAGATAAATTGCAACACATCTAGTAATAACAGTATTATTGCAATATTAGGCAAAATGGGCAGTGCAAGCTGTAATCCAAATAACGTTAACACCCTCAAAGTTGCTTTATCACCATCTCTTCTTGCAGCGAAGAACCCTGGCGAAATTAAAGACTACGTCCAAGGAATCCTGAGCATTGCCAGTCCTACGGATAACGCCATCATAAACGCTGTGAATACGAAATCTGCCATCTTCGAACTCGATCTTTCGAATACTGATCTCGTGCAGGCTGATATCAACGAAATGGCGAAAACGCTACCGTGGCGGGTAATTTTTAAAAATGGACAAGTAGACTACGCAATCACTCCACAATAATAACGGCGCCATTATTATTACCATTGTGCGTAATCTACGATTTTGTACTAGGGCCCGTAAATCTTACGGGCCTTTTTTCTCACTAATCTGGAGCTCGACCCCTGTACCACGTGGGAACATTCCTCTTCGAACTCTCAAATCGGAACGACAACCCCCTAACGACTCACAAATTCATGGAATAGAGGGTAGGGGGGGGTGGTTGCTCAGTTTTGCGGGCTAGCCTCTAGCTCGGCGCGCAACACCTTATTCACTACGTCCGGGTTAGCACGCCCACTGAAACGTTTCATAACATGCCCGACAAAAAAACCAAACGTAGAAATTTTCCCTGCCCTATACGCCGCCGCCGCATTATGATAATCATTAATTACCTGCAATACTACAGCTCGTATTTCACTCTCGTCAGAAATTTGCCGTAACCCTACGGACTCAACTATTTCTGCTGGGTCGGCGACACCACCATCCAACAATTTTGCAAAAACCTTCTTACCTGCCGTCACAGATATCGTACCGTCTTGAATTAACGCTACTAATTTAGCAAGGGTTAACGGGAGCAACTTAACTTCGCTAAAAGAAATCCCCTCGTCTTTGATAGCTGCGAACAAATCGCCAATTATCCAGTTGGCAACGGCCTTATACGCGGCTTTGCGATCTTTAAACCCGTCAAACAACATAACGGCATCATAAAATTCGCCAATCTGGCGGTCGCACGAAATTATATCTGCGTCGTACTCGTTCAAAAAACACTTGTCAATAAGTCGCGCTTTTCTGTCGTCAGGAAGCTCTGGCATGCTGTCCTTGATCGCCTGGATGCGGTCCTGGGACAAAATGATAGGGCGTAAATCCGGATCTGGGAAATAGCGGTAATCACTGGCATCCTCCTTTTCCCGCATCGTCGACGTCACGCCAATATTCGAATCAAACAATCGCGTCTCTTGCACGACGCTTCCGCCAGACTCCACTACCATTATCTGCCGCTCGATCTCGTACGAAAGCGCGGCCTGCATAAACCGAAACGAATTAAGATTCTTGATTTCGACGCGCGTACCAAATGGCGTCCCAGGCTTATGCACGGAAATATTGGCATCTATCCTAAAATTCCCTAGCTCCATATTGCCGTCGCAAACTCCAAGGTACCGGACCAAAGTATGGATCTTTTTGGCGACACTAACAGCTTGGGGAACTGACCGCATATCTGGCTCCGTCACGATCTCCATCAAAGCAACCCCGGAACGATTCAAGTCTACATATGACTTTTGCGGATCGACATCGTGGATGCATTTTCCAGCGTCTTGTTCCAAATGAATCCTTGTGATGCCGAAGCGCTTTACCGTGTTGTTATCAGGATCAGAATCATGGTCAGGGGCAGGGGCCGAATCATCATCGGCACACTCAACATATCCCCCACTAACAATTGGATGGAAAAATTGCGAGATTTGGTAGCCGCTGGGCAAATCTGGGTAAAAATAATTTTTTCTATCAAAAATCGAGAGTTTATTAATTGTTCCGTGGAGTCCCAGCCCAGTCTTAATCGCTGCATCAATGCATTTAGAGTTAACCACAGGAAGGATCCCCGGCATCCCTGCATCCAAGAAGCTAACCCTGGAATTTGGAGCATTGCTTCCGCCGACAGCAGACCCGCTAAATAACTTCGCATTGGAGGCTATTTGCGCATGAATCTCCAGCCCAATCACGATCTCCCATTCTGGCTGGCCAGGTTGATTTAGCTGCTCTATAGTAGTTGTACTGTTCATTTTCGTCATTTTCGTCACCTATTCCTTTGCACAATTACAATCATGCGTCGCCGCACATTGCTTGCCATTACTTACGGCCGGCTCCTCGATAGCCGCTGCTACATTAAACAAAAGCTGCTCAGAAAGCAGCGGCCCTATAAACTGGATGCCTAGTGGAAGCCCATCACTTGTATGTCCTCCAGGGATAGCAATTGCCGGCAACCCAGCAAGATTAACCGAGACAGTAAAAACGTCATTTAAATACATCTCTACAGAGCTCATTTTGGGACCATCTTCAACGCCAAACGCCCCTCCGGTTGCAGTTGGCGTTAAAATAACATCCACCGCCTCAAAGGCCTCCTTAAACCCATTTTGTATCTTCATCTGGACTTTCTTAGCCAAAAGGTAGTACGACTCATACTCGTCCCGTGACAAAACGTACGTTCCTATAAAAATTCTGCGGCGCACCTCTTTCCCAAAGCCATTACGCCTTGTTTCCATGTATAAATCGCGCAGGGTTGCCGCCGTTTTCTCCCGGAATCCGAAATGCACCCCGTCATATTTTGCTAAGTTTGATGATGCTTCGGCAGGCTGGATAACATAGTAGGCAGGCAAAGCGTATTTCAGCGTTTCCAGCGATATCTCAACAATCTCCGCCCCGAGCGCCTTTAGCTTATCTATATTCTTTTGCATCACAGTCAGCAAGTCGCCAGAGAGATCCTGAAAATATTCATGAAGCAGCCCGATTTTCAGCCCCTTAACGGAAGGAACCAAGTTCCGCAAGTAGTCCGGCCTATCGACCCTAATCGACGTTGAATCCTTTTCGTCAAAACTTGACATTACAGACAGCATTAGAGCGGCGTCACGAACAGTACGCGCTATAGGGCCCGCCTGATCCAAGGACGACGCAAGTGGCATCATCCCATACCTTGAGCACAACCCATATGTTGGCTTCATGCCAACTGTTCCAGTGAAAGAGGCCGGCTGGCGGACTGAACCCCCTGTATCCGATGCTGTTGCGGCAAGCACCATATGCGCCGCCACTGTCGCTGCGGAGCCACCGGACGACCCACCCGGAACCAGGTCTTTCTCCGGGGTCTGCGTGCTGCGGATGGGGTTAATCACTCTTCCAAAATAACTCGTTATATTAGCAGAACCCATTGCAAACTCGTCCATATTAAGTTTGCCAAGGAAAACGGCCCCTTCATTAAGCAAATTTTGCGACACTGTGGATTCATACTGCGGGACGAAATTCTCCAGAATCCTCGAGCCGGCGGTCGTGCGAATACCCTTAGTACAAAACAAATCCTTTATGCCAAGAGGCGCCCCCTCCAACTTTCCGCCAGTCCCTGCCATGATTTTAGCGTCAGATTCTGCGGCCTGTCGTAAAGCGTGATCGAATGTCTCAGTAATAAACGCATTCAAATGGCGATTCTCTTCAATCTTACTTATGAATGCACGCGTAATGTCTGTAGAGGAGACCTCTTTTTTTCGAAGCCGGTAAACTGCCTCTTCCAATGTAAACTCGCACAATGACACGCGACTAACAACCTCCAATAACGAACAATAGACCCGCTCCTTTTCTCTAACATAAAAAGCAAGTTATTGGAACCACCAAGCGATCGCAATCTCAGCACCCGACATATTTATTTGTGGTTAATTTCGCAATGATCGTGGACGAAGCTTTTACTGTAGCAATACCAGCCCAATACTTACTCCCCCAAATATTTATTGGGGGGTTAACTTAGCAACGCTTGCAGTAAGCCTTTA
>JAIRNU010000050.1 GCA_031257945.1 Holosporales bacterium | reverse complement strand
ATGGGCTCCTTTGTAATTTCTTGGCAATTTGCCGAAGCGATAGTTTCATTGACACAAGTGCTTCGATTTTACTACGCTCGTCGCGGGTCACGTGGGTTCGCATAAATCCTCCTTTGTATGCTGTAAGGAGATTAGCTTATCTGGGTGACCTTAGAGAATAACTTTCATCTAGGACAGTGGTAGTTAGATATGTGGTGTTGCGTTTGGCATGTTAATGGGCCCTTATGGAATACAAAGAGTTCCTCGCGTAGGAGGGGAAACGGGTCAAGTGTAGGGGGGGCGGGCACTTCCCACTAGATGCAAGAACTGCCCCCCATGCTTGTTTCAAGTTCTTGTTCCTACCGATGAATACTGCGCATTTCAAGAGATAGCTGGATGTGTAGGGTGCTGAGGGATAAGTTCTTTTATCTTTCTTGCTGGTTTTTTTTATTATACAGTCCAGTTGTCTCCTCGGTTTTTAGGTTGCTCGTGCATCTACCTCCTTGCTTTTTAAATTATGTGCATTTTGTTGGTATTGGTGGAATCGGAATGAGCGGGATCGCCGAGATTTTGCACAACCAAGGGTACCCAGTCAAAGGCAGTGATCTTACGGAGAATTCGAGCGTGCGGCGGCTAAAGGCTGTAGGCATTCCAGTTACCGTGGGCCATGACGCGGCTAATATTGTTGGTGCGCAAGTTGTTGTTATTTCTTCCGCAATCCCGCAAGACAATCCGGAAATAGTTGCGGCGCGTGATGCGTGCATTCCAATTATTACAAGGGGGGAAATGCTCGCAGAAGTTATACGCTTAAAAAAGGCGATAGCGATTTCTGGGACGCACGGAAAAACCACGACAACATCAATTATCGCTGCATTATTAAATACCGCGGACTTCGACCCAACCATCATTAATGGCGGTATCATCAACAAGCTCCAAACTAACGCAAAATTAGGAAGCGGGGAGTGGTTCGTTGTGGAGGCGGACGAATCTGACGGATCTTTCTTAAGGCTGCCATCAGTGATTAATGTAATCACCAATATAGAGCCAGAGCACATGGAACATTTCCAAAGCATTGATGCTTTAGAAAAGGCCTTCCTGCAGTTCATTCGTAATTTGCCTTTTTACGGGCTCGGCGTTGTTTGCACGGACGATCCGATTGTTAACAAAAATTTTACTAAAAGCGTGGATCGACGTATAATTTCCTACGGTTTGCAGGGCACGCCAAATTTCAAAGCAGAAAATATTCGGACAGAAGCGAATGGCCTTTTGTTTGATGTTAGCATTGCGCTGCGCCAAAGCCCGGTTTTTGGGAAAGTTTCCAAGCAGGGTGCGTTGGTAGCGACCAAAAGAATGGCGGATGTGTTTTTGCCAATGTTTGGGGAGCACAATGTTCTTAATGCGTTAGCTGGGATCGCAGTGGCGACGGAGCTTGGTATTAATCTAGAAATTGTTAAGAAGACTCTCGCGGAGTTTACCGGCGTTAAGAGGAGGTTCTCTATTTTAGGGGCCAAAGGCTCAGTTACTTTTGTAGACGATTATGCCCATCACCCAACAGAAATCAAAGCCGTACTTAACGCGGCAAGGCAAACTACCGCGCACCGGGTAATTATTGTCTTCCAAGCGCATAGATACACCAGATTTTCAAGGTTCTGGGGGGACTTTTTAAATGCGCTTAGCCAGGCAGATGCCGTAATTACGATGCCGGTTTATTCGGCCGGGGAAGAGGCAATCAAGAATATCACTGGCCAGAATTTTGCTAAGGATCTCGGGCAAAAATACGAAAAGGAGTCATACTTTGCGCAAACTCCGCAAGAAGCACTGGATATCGTTAAAAAAATCGCGAAAGAAGGGGATTTCGTGATTGGTATGGGTGCTGGTACTATTAGCGAGTTTATCCGGGATATTTACGAGCATTACGAATGATTGGATGAGTGAATTGTTAGATTTTTATAGAGAGTCTCTGGAGATCCTGAGCCCTGAAGAAATTTCGCGTGATTACCCAATAGGGCAGGTGTCGTGGCTGAAAGCTGGCGGAGCGGCGGATTTCCTGGTCCAACCAGAATCTACCGAAAAATTGACGCTTTTCCTTGAATTTTTGCGAAAAAACGCGTTTTTGGGAGGGGAAGTGACGATACTAGGCGCGATGTCTAATGTCCTAGTTCGCGACGGTGGCGTTCGCGGAATCGTTATAAATCTTTTGAAAAGTTTGAGATGGTGGAAAGTAGATGCAGCTGCTGCGGCAATCACAGAGTCTATCGCTTTTCCAGCTGGGCTGAGGTGCACCGCTGCATTCTTGAATACTCAAAAATATGAATTATCCGGGATGGAGTTTATAGCGGGGATTCCCGGCACAATCGGCGGCGCAGTCTTTATGAATGCTGGAGCGCATGGGACTGAAATTAATGATATTATCGATTGGGTCGATATTGTAACTTTTGACGGGGAAATTAAGAGATTGTGGAAAAAAGACCTGCGAATGCAGTACCGTAACGGTAATTTCGGTAGTAACGAGATAATCGTTCAAGCTGGGTTTAATTTGCAGAAAAGTGAGCATATGAAGGTGTACACCAAAGGGATCCGCTTCCTACAGGAGCGCGCCGAGAAGTTCCCTAGTGGCGGCGGAATAGGGACCGCTGGATCAACCTTCAAAAATCCAACTGGCATCAGCAAACTGGCATGGCAATTAATTGATGAGGCTGGGTGCCGTGGGATGAAGCTGGGTAATGCGATGATATCTGAGAAACACGCTAATTTCCTGGTGAATCTTGGCGGGGCGTCCGCGCGGGATTTGGAGGATTTGGGGGAAAAAGTACGCATAAGGGTGTTTGAAAAGTGTGGTATAATGTTGGAGTGGGAGATTGTGAGGATTGGGACTCCGTAGGGACTTGGCGCAGAGGGAACACAAGGCGCAGTAAGAACAAAGGTGCGGTAGGAACAAATAAGAGGGATGATTGTGGAAACAAATAATAGGAAGCTAAAGCTAGCGGTAATAACTGGCGGCTGGTCGAGCGAGCGCGAGATTTCGCTAAAGTCGGCGCAATCGATGGTAGAGGCCGTACAGCGCGCCGGACGGTACGAGGTTGCTGTGATCGATTACGGTAAGGACCTCGCTAAATTTGCTATGGAGCTGAACGAGGCAAAGCCCGATGTGGCATTGCTGGCGATACATGGCGTAGGGGCGGAAGACGGCGTTCTACAGGGCGTTTTGGAAGTTGCAGGTATTCCGTACACCTCCTCTAGCGTTACAGCGTCTGCGCTTGCGATGGATAAGGTGCTGGCACGTATAATTCTTGAGAAGGCTGGGCTTCGCTCGCCACCTTGGGAATTGCTCACACTAAAACAGCTAGAATCATTTCCAGGTCCCTATCCGTACGTTATAAAGCCAAGGAATGAGGGGTCCAGCTTCGGCGTTAGTATTATACATAATAAGGACGATCTTGATAAGGCATTAGCGCAGTGGGTGTATGGCGACAAGGTGTTAGTGGAGCGGTATATCCGCGGGCAGGAGATACAAATTGCTGTTGTGTGCGGGAAGGCTATTGGCGCGATGGAAATAAAGCCGCAATCTGAATTTTTCGATTATTACGCGAAGTATACTGAGGGGGCGACGCAGCACATCTTTCCGCCAAATATTCCAGCGGACGTTTATGATACGATGATGGCTGCGTCGGAGTTGGCTGTTGAGACGCTGGAGTGTAGCGGGGTAGTACGTGTCGAATTTATTTACGGTGATGATGCTGGGATTTATTTACTGGAGCTAAACACGCAGCCCGGGATGACGGCGGTTTCCCTTGTCCCGGATATTGCTGCGCGCTATGGGATATCGTATGAGGATATCGTTGATGAAATGATAAAAAGCGCTAAGGTGCACTCGAGATAAGCTAAAGGTCCTAATAGCCGACTTGCTGACAAACTTAGCGCCCTACATACTTGTTTGTTTTTCGTGATAGTGGACCACAGGGTTGATAAGCCGTAGCGTTAAATTGTAAGTATTTTGAGACTGCTAACTGATTGTTGATGTTTTGCATTTTACTAATAAAATGGCGACATAAATCGTTGGATTTGCGCTATTCCAAAAACATTCAACGCTCAACAGACGAACATTTCAACTTCGTAGTTAGCAGCCTCCCATCACCATAACCACCCAATTAAACATTTTGCTCCCCTCTAATAACCATCTACGCTTTTTTTCAGAAAATGGTTCAGAAGCTGATTTTTATGGATGCGCACACGCACTTGAGTCGCTGCAGTTTAGTTTTTGAAGAATAGGTTACATTTCATGTAAGGAATATCGATAAGCTTAAACCGCGCAGCGTCTTAACTAGCACGTATAGCGAGCAACTGGTAACAACTTGTTCCCGATTAAAATTACAGGAAGTCGATGGAAGTTTTCTCAAAATGCACAAGACAAACGGTCCAGACTAGGACCGCCGGTTTTAAGATGACGACCTAAGTCTGGCTTAGGGCGTTAACCTCTTCTACTGACAAGCCAGTGCAATCAGCAATTAGTTCGGGATCTAAACCTTTCGCCAACATGGCAATAGCGGTTTCTCGCGCTTTCTTAGCTTCGCCTTCCAGCTTGCCTTCAGCCCTAGCAACAGTCATCTCGCTGTTATGATCGTTGATAGTTTTCTGTCGCAGGTCAGCTATTGCCCGTACCTCATCATCTGCACTGATGTACTGCAGAGTCTCCATCGCTTTTTGGACTGTTTTATCTTGCAAAAACACCTTATCCATCAGCACTGGATCTTTCAAAAAAGCCAACCACGCCGTTAGCACGTCTTTTGCGTCCGCATTCTTCGGATTAAACTTTGGCAGTTCAATAAAGATAATCCGCGCCGAATCCGTCATAATCTCGTACGGATCCGGATCATTTGGCTGCCATGTCATATATGATTCGCTGACAGCGTTTTGGCGGCTAGTAACGTTTTCGCCCAAGATCCAGATGCCGATCACTTT
>JAIRNU010000024.1 GCA_031257945.1 Holosporales bacterium | reverse complement strand
TTAAGGTTCACAAACGTACCTGCTTCGATACTTGTGACACTAGCTGTATTTGTACTCGACTCTAGCTGGCAGCCTCTAAACATACCTCCTGTAAGCGCTATTAACTGGCTACCGGATTCAAACTCAACGTGCTTAATCCCAGTATTAATAAACGCGTCGTTTGCGATTGTTGTAACGCTTCTCGGAATCACGACTGACTCAAACTGGCAACAATTAAACATACCTGCGGAATCCCTCTCAACTGACTACCAGGTTCAAATGTAATGCGTTTAAGGTTCATAAACGTTCCTGCTTCGATACTTGTGACACTAGCAGGAATTGTAATCGACTCTAACTGACAGCCTCTAAACATACCTGGAGTAATTGTTTTCAACTTACTATCAGGTTCAAACGCAACGTGCTTAAGCCCAGTATTAGCAAACGCGTCGTCTGCGATTTCTGTGACGCTAGCAGGAATTGTAATCGACTCTAACTGGCAGCCTCTAAACATACCTGAAGTAATTGTTCCCAACTTACTACCAGGTTCAAACGCAATATACTCAAGTTGAGTGTCAACAAACGCATTATCCATGATTGTAGTAACACTTTTTGGGATCGTAATCGACTTCAACTGGCATCCCAACAACATTCCTGGTTCGATAATTTTCAACTGACTGTTAGGTTCAAACTCAATGTGTTCAATAGCAGATTCAGCAAATGCCGGAATTCCTATAGCAGAAACGCGTGAAGGAATCACAATGGACGAAAACTGACAACCTCTAAAAGCAAGTGGTCCAATTGTTGTTAAAGAGCTACCTGGTTCAAATGCGATGCACTGCAATCCACTTCCCTCAAAAGCTTCGGGATCTATTCTCGTAACGCTTCTAGGAATTTCGATCAACTGCAATTTTTTACATCCAGCAAAAGTTTGACGTGCAATTTGTGTTAGCTCGTTATGCTCGAAATCAATGTTTTCAATACCGCTGCAGCGAAAAGCTGCCTCTCCAATACTTGTTACACTGTGAGGGATGGTGATGGACCTCAATAGTTGACAGTCTTCGAAAAAATGGCTCCGAATGTGTTCTACCCCCGGCAGCCACGAAACTTCCCTAAGTCCGCTATTCTTAAAAGGTGCGACCTTTGCGTCACCTTCTGCGCCATTTTCTTCAAGATTCGAAACTACGACTGACTTAATGTTTGTGTTATTTTCGAAGCCCTCAAGCGTACCACATTTATCCGGAATTAAAAGCCACCGTAAATTAGGGTAAGCAGCACTAAAAGTTTGATCTATCGTTATATTCGCACAATTCGCAAATGTTTTACGGTCAAAAGAAATTGCTTTTACATCGTCACATCTTACAGTACCCCAATTTCTGGTCGCATCTGGATTCTTAAACACTATTCGCTCCGCTCCAGTTAAATTTTGCGGGCCGTCAACCGGGTAATAGCCTCCCGGGGCTAATTGCTTCCAACTTCTACCGGCGCAACCCCACTCCCCCCTCAGAATCGGCCCTACCATCCATTTTGGGGGTTTTGGCGGGAGATGAACGACACACTGAGTTTTATCGTCAGAAGCAAAAATGCGATTTAAAAATGCATCCTCATCTCTTATCTTTAATGCAGTGCATTTGGACAAGTCGATATACTTTGTAGAACCTCTAAATGCCCCATTACCAATCCATGTAAATAATGCCGAAAAATTCCCCGTGACTAAACGACCCATGTCCTCTGGAAGATCTGTCGATGCGCTGCCCTGCGTCTCATCAAAGAAAAACCACTCGTGGATACAATCATGAAAACCAAGTCGTTCGAAAGATTGTATAGTCGGAAATGTTTTCTGGGGAAGCTGATACCGCTGCCATGTAATAGACTCACCTCTAACAGCCTCCCATACCTGTATCTTTCCCTCTACAGCTGGCAGGACGATAGTGCAGTTTCCTGTACCTCCTTCCGCGAAAGAAAATATACTTTCTAAAAAATCTTGAATTGTCTGCCTGCCTCGTAACTGTTGGATTAAATTCGTACACTCTGATAAGTCTATAATTTTCAAGTTTGTGCCATGGAAAGCACCAGCCGCGATCCTCTCTACAGAATTACCAGCAAATTTTACTGACTGCAGCTGATCACATCCATAAAAAGCATCCTCGCCAATAGTCTGCACTGAGCTAGGAATAGTAAATGTGCCAGATAGCGGACATTGTGCAAACGCCCGATCCTCAATACTTTCTAAAGAATTACCAGCAAATTCTACCGCTTGCAGCCGATTACATCCATAAAAAGCCCCCTCGCCAATAGTTCGCACCGAGCTAGGAATAGTAAATTTGCTAGATAGCGGACATTGTGCAAACGCCCAATCCCCAATAAATTCTAAAGAATTACCAGCAAATTCTACCGTTTGCAGCCGATTACATCTATAAAAAGCCCCCATGCCAATAATTCGCACTGAGCCAGGAATAGTAAGTTTGCTAGATAGCGGACATCGTGTAAACGCCCAATCATCAATAATTTCCAAAGAATTACCAGCAAATTTTACCGCTTGCAGCCAAATACATTCATAAAAAGCCTGCTCGCCAATAGTTCGCACTGAGGCAGGAATAGTGATTTCGCGATATAGCGGACATCGTGCAAACGCCAGCTTCCCAATAATTTCTAAAGAATTACCAGCAAATTTTACCGCTTGCAGCCGCTTACATTCACAAAAAGCCCCCTCGCCAATAATTCGCACTGAGCCAGGAATAGTAAGTTCGCTAGATAGCGGACATTGTGCAAACGCCCGAGCCCCAATAATTTCCAAAGAATGACCACAAAATCTTACTGACTGCAGCTGATCACATCCATAAAAAGCATCCTCGCCAATAATCCGCACTGAGCTAGGAATAGTAAGGTTGCTAGATAGCGGACATCGTGCAAACGCCCGATCCCCAATAATTTCCAAGTCACTCCACAAAGTAACACTCTTAAGCGGACTCTGAACAAAAGTGTCAGCATCAATTCTCTGAATTCCATGAATAGTTGCAATTTCTAGAGAGGGATATATTTTTGCTAAATGATCTCTAGAGAGTACGAAGTTGGGAACACTCCCTTCGATAATAAACCTTCCTGCTCCCCTCTTGTCCCGATATATTACACATCCAGTTCCATTCTCATGGAGCTCCCACTCATGGAAAATCCTCCCCCGGATACTCCACTCCTCGATCCCCTGCCCCCGCCACAATCGTAAGGGCAGATCGGAGTGCTCCATGCCAAAAACATTTACCACACATATCGCACAGTTCGTTAATAACAGTGTTCCTTTGATTAATTTTATCATTTTAATAGTCCCCAACCTTTCCATGCTGTAATAATTACAGATATCGCTGCTTATGTCAATCCCGTGGCAATTCTTGTGTTTTTCCACTACGCCACGAAAGCCGCACTATACTTCAACCTTACACCGCAGGGGGGAATTTTTCCCCCATATTTTTAACACCAAGCACTACGCAACTTTTATTGCATGGCGGGAAACTAGCCGAGTTACAGATTATAACGCGCACCGTATTTCCGTATCGTACGTCACTTTCTCTCCGTTCTTAAATACCACTGTCCATGGCAGTGTTTTCGTCATCTCCTCGATATCAGCTTGCACGAGATCAGTATTAGAAAGGTCGAGCTCGAATAGCTTTTCTGGTTTCCCGTCAATAGCGCTGATGATGGCGTTATCCGTAGCAATGTTCAGGATTCCTTGGACGTAGTCTTTCAGGTCTGCAGTGGTCTTTCCGGCAAGAAGAGATGGTGATAGAGCGACTTGGAGGGTGTTAAGGTTAGCGGCACTAAAGAGCGCTGAGTTAAGCATTTTGTCTAATATTGCGATGACCCCATTGTTACTTGGTGTATTGCAATTTATCTTTATTGATTGAAGTGGACAGCCCTCAAAAACATAGTCCTCAATTGTCATTACAGAATCAGGGATTGTGATAGAGGCAAGTGGTGTATATTTAAAAGCATGCGATCCAATTGTCGTTACAGAATCGGGGATTATGATTGAGGTAAGACGCACACTCTCAAAAGCACTCACGCCAATTGTCGTCACAGAATTAGAGATTGTCACGGAAGTAAGTGGTGTCTCGTAAAAAGCATGGTTTCCAATTGTTGTTACAGAATTCGGGATTGTTACGGAGGTAAGTTGCGGGTAGTTGGCAAAGGCATTAGAGGGGACCTCCTCCAAGCCTTCTGGCAAAATTACTGATTTTATTAGGTACGTCTCCTCTGGATAATTTAGCTGTGTCCCTATTATGAAGTGTTTAAATCCGTCTGGCAGAGTAAATATCCAAGAATACTCCCTTGAAAATTTATCGACAGGAAGATCGTAAATATCAGCAAGATTCGAATTTGATAAATCGAGATTAAGGATTTTATCAACAACACTCGCCACTTTTAAGTTGAACGACGGAAAACAGGCAGCTAGCAAGCTTGTTACGTACGTCCCTAAATCATCGCTCTGCGCCACCGCATCTGTGAGTTTGATGGTAAAGTTTTGCACATTAGAAAATTCTAATCCCGCGGCCCATAACGTATCCAGAAAGTTAGCATAGCTTTTTGGCTGTGTTACTGTGAGTTCTAGGGTTAATGGTGCTAACCCGGCAAGAGGGGTTCCAGAGAAAGTGGTAGTATCCTTGAAGCCCAAGGTTGTGAAGTGCTGGCAATCAGTAAACGCGCCGTCTGTAATTGAGCCAACATCGGGGAATATTACTCCTTGAAGGCGTTGAAAAAGCGAATTAAACGATGCATCAACGGTTGTGATATGGGGCAGTGAGATGACCCACGGGAAGTCGCCAATTTCAAGAGAAAGGATATCACTTTTCGATAGCGCAATATTTCTAAAGTCAAGAAAATAACTAGTTCTGTTCTCGAATAGTACCGGCAATATTCGCCATGCTAGGCATATCGTATATTCTTTCTGTACTTGCGTTATCTCTTCTTGCAGTTGGTCTCTTTCTTCTTGCAGTTGGTCTATTTCTTCTTGTAGTTGACCTATTTCTTCCTGCAATTGGTCTATTTCTTCTTGGGACAGATCCCCTGTCAATTCGTTCTGTTTGCCGTATATTTCGCTCTGTCTTTGGTCCATTTCGGCCTGCTTGTTGTTTATTTCGTCCTGTCTTTGGTTCATTTCTTCATTTATTTCGTCCATTTCTGCCTGTGTTAGCATGTTTGTTGACAAAATATCGCGAATATAACTTGTCGTTACTATATTTTGAATTGAGGGATCAAATCGTATATTAACAGCGAACGAAGTGGCTGCGTCAAACATTTTTCCTATTAAAAGGCATAATTTTGCCATTAATCCTGGCAAGATATTCTTCCTGCCAAGGCAAGTAATATCAAGTGTCAACGACATGTTACCACCTCTCACCACAGCCCGGTTTACCATGCCGGCATGTTTGCTATCTTGATACCCAAGTAAGCCTGGCATATGCTGGGACGCCCATGAAAACCCTCCTTTGTAGTATGAGTCATCTTGAGGGCCGCAAAGTAAGTCTGATATTTGTAGTAAACGGCATGACTGCGGCCAAGAGATAAAATGCGTGGCGTGCGGAATATTCATGACGAAGGGGTGATCCTGGAAAGCGTCGCTACTGATGAATTTTAGCTTATCGGAAAATTGCGCAAATGCGAGTTTATCACACGAAAAGAACGCCAAAAACCCGATACTTTCCGCAGATGGCAAGTTAACTGTTCGCAGGTCATAGTGCCCCGCAAGACCCCATGGGCCAAGGTGCTTCAAGCCCGCAGCAGAAAAAGAAAGTAGCGTGTAATCAGCAATGGGTATCTGAAACGGCATCTTCTTCCATGATTTTGGCATAGCAATGTTCGCAGCGCTTCGGAAAAAAGCAAAGGCTTTGTTTGCTGAGTCCGCCGGAGCGTTAACGACATCATTAAACAATAAATCGACGCGAGTGATATTATTCCCTGCATACTTGTATCTTAAAAATGGGAGAATGTTTTGATGCGCGACTATATTGCCTAGTATATGATCGAATTGCTGCATAAATTGCCAGTTATTTGAATTAACTGCGAATGCATTAGGAATAAAATGCAAAGAATTGCCGTTAAGATATTCTAGCGCCATATTCCCCTGGTCAACAATACTAGCGCATAGCTGTTTTATTGGTGAATTAGTCCCTGCTTCAAGCTCGGTATACACAGCCCCTTGCCACAAGACCGTAGCAAGCACCCCAATTTTTGAAATATTCATTATAAACCATTATCAAATCACCTCCCACTGATAGACAGTAGCTAATAGAAGTTAAGAAATGATTTACAGCACGGTATTTTTTATGGGGGATTCGGTGCGACGGTTGCTTGGCGCCGTCCCATAGGGCCCGAGAGATCATGCACTCCACACCTCAGCACCCTACACATTCCGCTATCCCTTGGAATGCGCGGTATTCAGCGGTTGGAACAAACACTTGAAACAAGCATAGTGGAAATTCTTGCGTCTAGTGAGAAGCGCCCGCCCCCCGCCCATGTATGTTGTCAGGGTTTTGGCTGGGAGCGATAATGCGGCCTCCTGCTTTTCTAGTGTTTTGGCGATTTTGATAGTGGTAACAGTGGTAGTAGCGTATCCACCAAGATTCTTGAAGATTTTGAAGGGGCTGTAGTGTACCTCCTGGATTTCTGGGGAGACTGAGCTGGCGGCACCTGTATCCCCTGAGTTCCTTGGGGTTTCAAGTATTCGCAAAGTATTAACTATTCCTTAACCTTTTTGTGATATCCTTTAAATGGGGGGCCATCCCTAGCCCCCACCCACCCCGGGGCCGGGCCGTAGCTGTCGTGATCTATATT
>JAIRNU010000085.1 GCA_031257945.1 Holosporales bacterium | reverse complement strand
AATTCCTCCTTTGTATACTGTAAGGAGATTAGCTTATCTGGGTGACCTTGGGGAATAATTTTCACTTAGGACGGCGGCCGTCAAGTATGCGGTGTTGCGTTTGGCATGTTAATGGGCCGCTTATTATTTGTTGGTAACTCGCACAAGCTACGTTACGTGGATTAGTGCCAAGGTCTGGATTATCTGCGAGTACGTCCTGCGAGATGAGGTCTGGATCATCCATTACTGCGAGACCGATATCCAGGTTCCAACAAATTTTTTGAAGTTCGCAGCAATATGAAAGACAAGCATATTCTGCGCTCTGTCCGACTTGGTTCAGCCCGAGCGATGGACAAGCCTGTCGCACTTTCTCGCCCAATTCCTCACATGCTTCGGCAAGGTATGTAAGTACCCTGAACAAGCCGTCCCGTTTAAATTGCTCAGGAGAAAAATCCTGTTGTTCAGAAGAAACGGCTAATGCAGCTTCCGAAGCGATGGCCATAGGCGTTCCTAAAAAAGTGCTTCCAGCTACAAGCGCAATACTCAAAAATATCTTCTTCATAAAGATCTCAAAAAAATACGTTACGATTATGTTATAGCACGCAACGGCTTAGGAGTCACGACTTTTTCGCTTATACAATTTAAAGCCCGCCTAATTGCAGCTTCCTTGCCGTTGTTTCGTCTTCACGTGCCCCGTCTGTACCTACGCTTGAGTCTACACCTCTACGCCCTTGCTTGCGGCTTTCTTCTCGCCAGAAGCTAAAACTGGCCGCTTCACACGCGACATTATCACGTAAAAAACAGGCACCACAAAAAGCGTGAAAATCGTACCAAACGTCATTCCGCCAACGATAGTCCACCCAAGCTGCCATCTTGTCTCCGCCCCAGCCCCATGCGCTAACGCCAGCGGCAAAGACCCGAGCACCATAGCCAGCGTAGTCATAATAACCGGGCGCAAACGTACCTTGGCAGACTCCACAATCGCATCATACTTACTCTTTCCGGTTAGCTGAATTTTATTGGCGAAATCGACTATTAAAATGCCGTGTTTAGTAATTAACCCAATTAATGTAATTAATCCGATATTCGAATATAAATTAATACTCCCATTTTTAATGAGTGCTAAAGTCAAGACTGCACTAATAATTGCTAACGGTACGCTAAACAGGATGATCAACGGGTCTATCCAGCTTTCAAACTGCGCGGCCATAACCAAATATATAAACAAAATCGCCATTAAAAACACCATCGCCATAACGCTCTTTTCTTCCAAGAACTGCTTTGTCGAGCCGACATACTCCAAAACGACGTCCTTTGGTAGGATGTCCTTCTTGATTTCGTTAACTCTGTTCACACCATCATTAATCCCGTGTCGAGCCGCCATCGCAGCAGAAACCGTTACCCCGCGAGTCCTGTTATAGTGGTACACCTCAATAGGGCCGGACCGAGGGGAAATTCGAATTAACTCAGTAAGAGGGATAAGTTTATCCCGCCGTTCTCCGCCCTTTATATGGATATTTAAGATATCCTCTGGGGTAGAGCGTGCCTCCTTCTCTACCTCAACCTTTACGTCGTAAACTTTATTGTCCTTTTTAAATGTGTTCGCTTTTCGCCCACGAATTAATACATCAATAGTCTCAGCTATACTTCTGTGATCGATAAAAAGACTTGACGCTTTATCGCGCAAAATCGTAATCGTATAATCCTCAGTATCGCTTTGCGTAACAGACAGGACTTGCGTTACCAGGCCAGACGATTTCAGCTCCAGCCCTACAGCACGCGCCAATTCCCGCAGTTCCTTATGCGTCTTATTCCCGCGAACGACGAACTGGACTTCTGGCGAGGATCCAGCGGTCCCACCAATACCAGCTTGAATTCGCTGGAAATCAATGCCGGTGATATTGCGTAAGCGCGAAGTTATTTCTGCGGCAACGTCATCGGAAGACCGGCCTTTATCGGCTCGGAGAGTGATGGTCCCAGTAAATGTCGGGTTAGTAATATGAAAATCGCGGGATTCAATTTCCGGAATGTCGGCAATAATGTGGTCAGCGTCTTTAATATAACGCTCTGTATAGTCTAAAGTGGAGGATTGGGGGGCGTGGCCTTCTATCCTTATGACGCCAGTATCCTCTTTAGGAAGGCGCTGTGATGGCAGAGATTTAAAAACCGCTGCGCCAATGAGGGCAAAAACCGACGCTATCGCAATTACAATGCTTTTCTTATTAAGGTACTTCCTTAACACGAGTTCATACATCCTTCCCAGAGAGTCCATCCAAGCATCTATAGGCAAAAACTCCCCTATTTTTTTCGTTAGGGAATTGTTTCCAGCGCTCTTGCTGTCCTCTTGCCCCTCACCGTTTTGGTGTGCCTTTAGAATTCGGGCGCACATCATCGGCGTTAACGTTAATGCCGCAAATCCTGACAAAATCACGGCGCACGCCAAGGTAAGCGCAAACTCGGTTAGCATTTTTCCGACAAACCCAGTAGCAAAAGAAACCGGGGCATACACCGCGGCCAAAGTCAGCGTCATCGCGATAACGGCGAAGCTCACTTCTTTGATCCCTAATATCGCGGATTTTATTTTCGAGTATCCCTTTTCCAAATATCGGTGCACATTTTCCAACACAACAATTGCGTCGTCGACAACAAGTCCTACAGACAAAACAAAGGCCAGCAGGGTAAACATGTTTAAACTAAAGTTAAACAAGTGCATAAAGGTAAACGTTCCTACCAAAGACACAGGAATAGTTACAAGCGGAATAATCGCGGCACGGAATGACTTTAAAAATAGTAATACAACCAGGGTGACCAGGATTATCGCTTCAAAAATGGTTCTGTACACCTCTTTTAACGACCTCTCCACGAAAAGCGTACTATCGTACGAAACAACAACGTGAATATCGTCTGGGATCTGGTATTTCTTTAGGTTTTCTAGCTGGGCCTTGACGGCTCTTGCTACGCCGATTGGGTTGACATTAGATTGCTTGGTTATATTAAGGCTAACCCCCTGCCGCCCGTTAAAAAACGACCTGGTCTTAGCAGTCACAGAGCTTATTTCTGCGCGTCCAATATCGCTTAACCTTACGAGGTGGCCATTTTTAGCCATTACGACCATGTTATTGAACTGCTCCGGTCGTTCTAAGCCAGCGACTGTTGTGACCAAATACTCCCTATTTTTGCTAACTATTTTTCCGGCGGGCCGCTCCATGTTTTGCCCGACAATGGCGTGCAAAATCTCATCCACAGAAATCCCGTATGAAGCCATCTTTTTGGGGTCAACGTACAAATTCATGACAAAGAGGCCTTCGCCAAAAGCATCTACGCGGCCAACACCCTGCACCGATTCGAAATCCTTCTTTAAATTTTGCGAAACGTAGTCGAACAGCTCGCGCTGCGACATGTTATCGCTCCAAAAGGATAAACTCATTATCGCGGCTTCATCATGTTTTGTTTTGGAAACTATAGGCTCCTTGGCGTCTCGCGGCACATTGTCCCGCTCCTTACTAAGCCTATCGCGAACATCGTTTACGGCTTCATCGATATTCCGACTTTCTTTGAAAACGATGGTGATGTTGCTGTTATCGGCATTGCTGGTGGATACCATGTAGTCTATGCCCTCAATTCCAGCAAACGCTTCTTCGTATCTTTTGGTAATCTCAGCCTCAACAACCTCAGGCGCTGCTCCTGGGTACATAGTCTCGATGCTAACTGTCGGCTGCTCTATTTTAGGGTATTGCTGCAACGGCAGTCTCCGCCCAAAGACCAGTCCAATCAGTATCAATACGAGCGTCATTACCCACGCGAATACTGGCCGTTCAATACATATTTCCGATAACTTCATGATTCTCCCTTTTAACCTCTTTACCTACATAACTTCGTTCATTAGCCCATTAACAATGGCTCCATCGCTGTCCACACCGCCTGATTCGGCGCTAATAGAGCGGACCCATGCACCTTCAAACAGCCTTAACTGCCCAGCAGTCACTACCATTTGGCCAGGTTTTAACCCTGCGACAACCTCGATGCGACCACGGTACCTTGCCCCTGTCAAAATGCCAATTCGTCGAGCTTGCTTTCGATCAACCACCCATACGAACTCCTGTTCACCCATTCTTTCAACCGCCGCTTCATCAACAGTAATAACCTCTCCTTGCTCGCCAATAACAAGCATCACATCGGCGAATAGCCCAGCTTTCAACGTGCCATCTTCGTTAGAGACGGCAGCTCGTAAGGAGATATTATTCGTTGATGAATCCACATGTGAATCGACCGCCTCAACAATCCCATTAAACACGCGATTTTTGCAGGATTCTACGCGAAGCTCAACTGTTTGCCCGACTCCGACGTCGTTAACATACTTTCCAGATACCCCAAACTTAACCTTAATAGAATTCTGATCAACCAGGGTTACCAAATCCTGATTCGGTTGCACGTAAGCACCAACGCCAACGTCAATCAACCCAATCGTTCCGTCGAACGGCGCCCGGATCTCGGTTTTTTGTAATTGCGCTTCTGCAGCTTCGACCTCAGAGGTAGCCATATTAAACTCGGCCGCCGCCTTATCCATTTCCTTCTCGCTCCCGGCCCCGCTTTCGCGCATCTTTTGGTAGCGAGCATACTCGAGCTCCGCCATTTTTAACTTGGCCCGCCGCAGTCGTAGCTCTGCCTGCGCTTGCTTATCGTCGAATTTTATCAAAAGAGCGTCTTTGGTAACGGTTGTGCCCTCTGTGAAGGATATGCTATCTATTTTTCCGTTAATTTCCGAATGTATAACAACGGATTTATCTGCCTTTAGCTCTCCAATTGTATTGATATACTTCGGCATTACAACGCTTTTGACTTCTTCCGTCTCGACGGCAACTTCCATCGCCTGATAATTACCATCCCCCCCTTTTTCAAGGCTTATTATATAGTGGGCAAGGGATAGTAGTATCGGGCGAGAGATACGGACGATGACGAAACAACCCAGCGCCGCAGAAGCGAGGATCGCCGCATACTTGATTATAACCTTCTTCGAGCTGGTTTCTTCGGGCTTGTTGTTCTTGTTCCTTGGCATCTTTACTCTTCTGTTAATACAATACCACCTGGTACATTCTAGCAGCAAAAAGGGCGGGAATACAAGTCCGCGCGTAACGTTGTGTCAAACGATACAACAACCCAAGCAAGTTCGCCCTACGGAGGTGCTGCCTACCTCCTCCTCCAGTTAGTACCATCGAATCTGTACGTACTACCATCTTTAAAATGTGCCGTACATCCAAAATCCGCAGTGCCAAAAAAATTCTTCAAAAAAGGCTCCACTTTCGTCCCACCAGGAATTTGAGCAGGCATGAAGTCGAATGTTACTTTTTGCATACGGTGAGTCCCAATAATGGCCTTTAAAGTCTCAAAAAGTGGAGGTGTTAACGGGACGGTAATCTCTGATAATGCCAGACACCCCTCAAAAGCATCAGAAGCGATAGTTGTAACACTTTCTGGAATAGTAACACTCTTCAACTTGGAGCAATTTTTGAAAGTTCCGAGTTTAATTTCTGTGAGCTGGCTCCCTGGAGCAAACACGACAGACGTAAGTGACGAACAATTCTCGAATGCGAGCATTCCTATCTGTTGAACGTTTGCCGGAATTGTTACGCTAGTCAAAGCAGAATCGCGAAAAGCGGCAAGTCCAATGGTTGTAAGGGGCGCTGGGAGCTCGATAAATTGGAGGGAGTGACACTCGGAAAAGGCGAAATTCCCAATTAATTGTAATGAGCTATTTGAGCCAAACGTAACACGATCAAGCACTGTACACGATTGAAAAGCCAGCGCTTGCACTGCCACAACTGTCTCTGGAATTATGTCGCGAAGTGCTTTACAATTAAGGAAGGCGGCGTCTCCAACGCTTGTTAATCTGTTATTCTGGGCGAACGTAACGTTCTTAAGCACCGAACAATCAGCAAAAGTATTCTCTTGTATCACTTGAACGTTGGTTGGAATTTCTACGGTTAGAAGGCCGCTCTTTGAAAAGGCTGCGGGCCCTATTTCTTGTAACCGGCTCTCTGCCGCAAATGTAACAGCTTCAAGATTGTGACAATCCTGGAACGCTCCTTCGCCAATTGAAGTAACTCCCTGTGGAATAGCAATGCTCTCCAAATTGCTACAATTATAAAATGCGTTATTTCCAACTCTTTGCAGATTTTCTCCTAATGTAATACGGGTAAGACTTCGGCAATTAGAGAACGCTGCTGTCCAGAGCATTTCAACGCTATCGGGGAGAGCAACAAACGTCAGCGATGTACACCCATCAAAAGCGTGGCTATGTATTGTTGTTAGTTTACTCGCTTGGTCGAACGAAAGGCAACCAAGTATCGTGCAATCCTGAAAAGCAGAGTTCTCAATACAGATAACGCTACTTGGGATGCATATCGAGCGCAAGTTTTTACAAGCAAAAAAAGCATTCTCTCCTATCAATTCTACACAGCTTGGTGAATCAAAAACGACCGCTGCAATCCACCACCTACTAAAAGTGTCGCCTGCGATCCACCTATTTGTACTTGGGATGTACACGTCAAGCAAGGATCTTCGTAGCCTAAAATCAACCGTAGGCGGCGAAACGTAGTACAGCATGCCACCAACCGATATACAGCTACGTCCCTTACCGTCGCCTTCTTGCATAGGATATCTATGATACCGTTCTGCCCCAACGCAATACGTACTAAAAGCATAACTTGCGGATAGCACCACTAGAGTCAACACTCTTTTTGTCATCCTTTGGACTCCTCAATCTGTAAAAAACCCAAAAACGACGTGGGGCCATTCAGTTGGAATAGCCATAACGATACAAACATATGCCAACCGCACTGGAAGGTGCATGTCGGCATACAGTTACATCCCGTCGCTCTTATCTACCCTGAGGGTAACAGATACCTTACATTGGAGTCAATATCCTTGATAGGACATTGCAGGGCCATACAAACCTTAAGAAGTAGACCAATTGCAAAAAATATACTCCGAAATGACGCACAAACGCGTTCGCAGTGGCTTTCGCAATTAGTGTCCTATCTGTAGAGGCGCCGGCGCATCCGGTTTTTTGCCATCAATAGTGCCCAAAAGTTTGTGGGTACCATATACTAGAAAATCGACTGCAAACGCATATACCATAAGGCCTGTAACAGTGTCAACGGCGGACAGCCCCTTTCTCAGCCAGACTTTTGAAACACGTGGTAGAATTTGGCTGGCAACGAGGTAGTTCACGCCATAAGCTGCACCCCCTAACACACAATCAGCGCCAAAACGGAGGTCTTTTGTCCATAAATCCCACGCTCTACTGCGGAATCCACCAGCCTCAATCGAAGGTGACAAAAAAGCGCTACCTATCGAAAGCGCAACTCCTAAAACTAAAGACTTCATATTTTTCATAAAAACACCTTTTCAAACAATCACTAAAAGAAACCTACTGACGTATTTATAACACAAGGAAGAGGTAATGCAAGAAAATTATCTGTAATTCGCTGCCTATTTTCTCACTACGCGACAAAACCCGCACAATGCCTTAACTTTTATACCGCGGGGGGGGAAAAATCTCCCTCCATCCTACTTTTAAAAATATAGGCATCATAGGGATCTCGGCCACACACACAATTTGTAGAGTGTCAAAGGTGGGTTGCTTGGCGATCTACCACAAGAGCAGGCAGCAGCGCTATACTTCTTAAGCCTCTGGGTTCTGGGTGGCTCTGATGTGGTGACGCCTGTATCCCTGAGTTTTCTAAGGGTTTGAGGTAGCGTTGGCTGCGCCCCCTGGATTTCCTAGGATTTCAAGTATTCGCAAAGTATTAATGATCCCTTAACCTTTTTGTGATATCCTTTAAATGGGGGAGCCATCCTAAGCCTTACTCCTGTACATTGCGAATCAACCATATCAATAATAATCCTCAATAATTTATACTACAATTCAACAAAAATTATTTTTAAGTGATTATTCTTTTATTTAAAAGCCAAGTAAGAA